>CASFRL010000138.1 GCA_949297285.1 uncultured Bacteroidales bacterium | reverse complement strand
ATATCTCCCGAAAACATTGCCAGTGCAGGGGTATCGGGGAATGTGATTCGTGTCAAAGGCATGGAACCGGGAAAAGGGACCTTAACGGTGACATCAGATGAGTATTCGGTTTCTTGTCCCATTACTGTCTCGGGTAATTATTACAAACGGGACGATGTTCGCATCGAAGGTTGGATGGCCGACATCATATATCCGGAAAATGAAGAAGGATATTTATTCTCGGTAGAAAAAGGCTTTAATGCATTGGGTTTGGCCGACAATAAATCGCTCGTTTGGGATTATGCTCCAGTAGATAATGATGCCACTTTCTTCAGAATAAGTGCTGCCGGAGATTTTGCAGAAGAGGGCGAATTGCTTAATGACGGATTGGTCGTGATTCGTGAAGCCGGGCAGCCCGATCGTTGTTTAATCGCTGAAAAGGTCGTCTTGAATCAAATATCGGGTAAAAGATATTGGATAACTTTTGAGTTTGGAGAAGCCCATCAAGATATCCGTTTGGTCGCCGATGGCTTGTGATTTTTCAGACAGCAGTTGGCAAACGAAGCGGGCGGATCGATTTTTTTTGATCCGCCCGCTTCGTTTGTCGTAGATAACAATATATTTATTTGTAATCCTTCAACATCTCTTGTAACCGTTGACGAGCAAAAAATATGCGGCTTTTCACTGTCCCTAACGGCAGTTCCATCTTCTCGGCAATTTCGTGATATTTAAATCCCGCCACATGCATAGAAAAAGGGACTTTATATTCGTCCGTAAAACTATTGATGGCTTTGGTAATTTCCTTTACCGAAAAAGAGCCCTCCGGGGTATTGAATCCCGATTCTTGAGGCAGATTGAGGTGATACAGATCTTCGGTCTGATCTACAACGGTCTGGTTGCGCACGATACGTCGATAGTTGTTTATGAAAATGTTTCGCATGATCGTGAATACCCAGCCTTTGAAATTTATATTATCGATATATTTCTCTTCGTTGTCGAGAGCTTTTAACGTGGTGTCCTGAAGCAAGTCTTCCGCCTCTTCCCGGTTCGATGTCAGCATATAAGCAAAGTTGAACAGATTGTCTTGTATACCTAACAATCTTTTTTGAAATAAATTTGAATTCATACATTCAAGAATTTAGATTAATTAATGATATTGTCTTATATTGCTACTGCTCTTTTATCGAAGTTATCATGATAAAGGGAAAATTCAAAAAATATTTTCTTAAAATATTCTCTTTTAGATTGTTAAATAACAAAAGTTTTGTTTTATTGAAATGTGTTTTACATTTCTGATGCCATTTAGATAAAAAAGGTTTTATTGAAGACTTTCCTTCAATATCTGTTTCTGTCGAACGTGTGCTTGTTTTCATTGTTTAAATTTTTATTTAGAGGTTAATATAAATCATTCGGTCGATTTTAAATTTATATTCCGAGTTTATCGGTTTTATTCGTTTTTTTTTGAATAAAAATCGTAACTTCGGCAATGTCTTCCGTCGGGAAAGGGATCTATCAGCCATTTTGGGTATTTCCGTTA
The DNA here is from genome assembly GCA_949297285.1 of uncultured Bacteroidales bacterium. GTDB lineage: Bacteria > Bacteroidota > Bacteroidia > Bacteroidales > Coprobacteraceae > Coprobacter. Next base: position 49,793 of record CASFRL010000138.1, on the reverse strand, counting down.
TTTTCGTTATTCCCTTTTCGGAACAGACACATCTTTTTATATAACGTATGAGTGATGAAAAAGTTCTGGATTATAACTATTATTTTACTGTTTACTTACATTCAGATAGGATATTCCGGTGAGAAACCGTTATTTTATAAGATCGATATTAAAAAAGAGATCGGCAGCACTACTTGGCGATATATGCAACGCGGTTATAACGAAGCCGCAGAACGCAATGTGCAGGGAATAATATTGCATCTCAATACGTATGGAGGCACTGTCGTACATGCCGACTCGATACGCACCCTTATTTTGAATAGCAAAATACCGATATATGCTTTTATCGACAACAATGCCGCTTCGGCCGGAGCCTTGATCGCGATCGCTTGTGACAGTATTTATATGCGTCCCGGAGCCAATATCGGTGCTGCTACTGTCGTGAACGAGACAGGAGCGGCCATGCCGGATAAATACCAGTCTTATATGAGAGCGACAATACGCTCTACTGCCGAATCACACGGGAAAGATACGACGGTTACTTTATCGGGAGATACGGTCGTGAAATGGGTTAGAGATCCCCTCATTGCCGAGGCAATGGTCGATACGCGAATTATCGTTCCCGGTTTGGTCGATTCTACCAAGGTGTTGACGTTGACGGCGCAGGAGGCCCTCCGTTGGGGATATAGCGAGGCTACGGTCAACAGTGTCCATGAAATTATAACCGAGAGGATCGGAGTCCCTGAATATACCCTGCAAACATTCAAACCCTCGGTATATGATGATTTGGTCGGATTTTTGCTTAATCCGGCGTTACAGGCAATTCTGATCATGATAATTGTGGGAGGAATATATTTTGAATTGCAGACTCCCGGTATCGGATTTCCTTCGGCTGCGGCTTTGATTGCGGCTTTGCTTTATTTCGCGCCCTTATATTTAGACGGGTTGGCCGAAAGTTGGGAAATCTTGATATTTGTTGCCGGAGTCATTCTGATGATTTTGGAATTGATTGTTATTCCGGGGTTCGGTGTGACCGGGATTTTGGGAATCATTTGCATGGTTGGCGGCCTTATACTGGCTTTGGTAAGCAATACCGATTTCAATTTTGAAGGGGTCACGTCCAATGAATTGCTCCGAAGTGTCTTTACCGTTATATCCGGATTGATTTGCGCCTTTATTTTAATGATTTATATAACCCATAGGATCGGGAAAAAGGGAATATTCAGCCGTCTTGCACTCTCTTCTTCCCAAGCTGTCGAAAAAGGATTTGTTGCGGTTTCTCCCGAGTATAAATACTTGATCGGAAAAGAAGGCCGGGCCTCGACGGTATTGCGGCCATCCGGGAAAGTCCGCATCGAGGAGGATGATTATGATGCGGTTTCTTTGTATAACAAGTTTATTGAACGGGGAACTCCCGTACGGGTAGTGCGGGTAGAAAACGCACAATTATATGTGGTGACTGTCGAGAACGAAAAAAAATAAAACAAGAACATAAAAGTTATGAAATTTATAGGAATTATTCCGGCACGGTATGCATCGACCCGGTTTCCGGGAAAACCGCTTGCCGATATGAAGGGTAAATATATGATTCAGCGGGTCTATGAACAGGTAAAAACTGTTCTCGATCGGGTCTATGTCGCAACGGATGACCAACGCATTTTCGATGCTGTGCACGCTTTCGGGGGAAAAGCCGTAATGACCTCTGATCGGCACAAAAGTGGCACCGATCGTTGTTTCGAGGCTTATACCCGTATTGGAGAGGGAGAAGATGTGGTCATCAATATACAAGGCGATGAACCGTTTATTCAACCGCAACAGATCGAGACGATTATGGCTTGTTTCGAATCGGAAGGGACACAGATCGCCACTTTGGTAAAACCTTTTACAAAAGCAGATGGGTTTGATGCCTTGTTTAACAGCAATTCGCCTAAAGTCGTCTTGAATACACGAAACGAGGCTCTCTATTTTAGCCGTTCCATTATTCCTTATATCCGTAATTATAAATATGACACATGGCTCGATCACCATACTTTCTATAAACATATCGGAATGTATGCCTATCGGGCAGATGTTTTGTCTGAGATAACGGCATTGCCGCAATCTCCGCTCGAAATAGCCGAGTCTTTGGAGCAATTGCGGTGGCTCCAGAACGGATATCGCATAAAGGTGGGAATCACGACTCAAGAAACCGTGGGAATCGATACGCCCGAAGACCTTGAAAAGGCTTTGCAATTTATGTCGGGTTTGGAGTAAACTGCGGAGAGATACAGTAGAAAATGATGGAATCAGAAAATTTAAGCCATGCTTGACCGAAAAAAAGAACCGGAGATACATGATTTCGAATCACTAAAGTTGCCGAAGGCCGATTGTCGGGTTCTTCCCAACGGAGTGCCTTTATATGTAATCGATATGGGAGATCAGGATGTGAACCGTATCGACATCATGTTCAATGCCGGGAAGTATGAACAATCTGTACCATTGGCTGCTACGGCTGCCAATGCCATGTTGAAAGAAGGTACAGAAAAGGCTACCTCTGTGGATATTGCAGAAAAGCTCGATTTTTATGGAGCTTGGTTTCAGAATTCGGTATCGCACCATAATTCGTATATAACACTTTATTCCCTTAACCGGAGTTTTCCCGATGTGTTGCCGATACTCGAATCGGTCATATATGAGCCGAAATTCCCGGAGAAGGAGTTTCAAACGTATATAGAACGGGGCAAGCAACAGTGGCTGGTCGAGCAAGAAAAAGTACAGAATCTGGTGAATCGTGAATTTTTCGAGCAATTGTTCGGAAAAGAACATCCGTATGGACGTCCGTCCGAAGCACAAGATTATGATCGGCTCACCACAGACGATTTAAGGGCATTTCACCGAGACTTTTATCGTCCCGAACGTTGTAAAATCGTTATGTCCGGAAAAATAACGGAAGCTATGATTGAGAAAGTTGCTGCCGGTTTCGGACAAGAGCGATCTCTTCCTGCAACAGATGCCGGACAGAAAGTATATCCGATTGTCCGCTCTGAAAATCATTTCAGATATTTCGAGAAAAGCGGTGCTTTACAGTCGGCCGTGCGGATAGGAATACCGACGATAAACCGGGATCATCCCGATTATATAAAACTCAGAATATTGAATACGGTATTGGGCGGTTATTTCGGAAGTCGCTTGATGTTGAACATTCGTGAAGAAAAAGGTTTTACCTATGGAATATCCTCTTCTGTAATCGGATTGAAGTATGGCTCGTACCTTTCTATCTCGACGCAAACGGGAACAGAATATGTAAAACCGCTTATCGAGGAAGTGTTTAAAGAGATAGAGCGGTTGCGGAATGAAAAAATTCCGGAAGAAGAACTGGGTGTAGTAAAGAGTTATTTGTCGGGAGAACTGGCACGTATTCTTGATGGACCCTTTTCGGTTTGCGACGCTTATATTTCTTTGATGGCAAATCAGCTCGATTTTGAATATTACGATCGCCAATTTAGGACAATTCGTGACATAACGGCACAAGAATTGCAAGAGATAGCCCGAAAATATTGGATTAAAGATGACTTTTATGTATCTGTTGCCGGTCAGATATAATTTAATTTTATTCGGGTAAAGAATCAGATAACAAATTATTGTCTATCTTTGTTATTAACTAAAAAAATATTGATTATGAACAGAACGCTGACTATTGCATTGGTTGCTCATGATAATCGCAAGGCCGATTTGGTCGAATGGGCGGTACACAATGCCGAGTTGCTTTCAAAGCATCATTTGGTATGCACAGGTACTACGGGAAGTCTTATAAAAAAAGCATTCGATGAACATGGAATAAAGGCTGATATTACGTGTATGAATTCCGGCCCGCTTGGAGGCGATGCCGAAATCGCCGCTATGGTGGTGAAACATCAGATCAATCTGGCGATATTTCTGATTGATGATTTGAATCCACAACCGCATGAAGCCGACATTCAGATGTTGCTTCGCCAATGCCGGGTTCACAATGTCCCCATTGCCTGCAATCGGTATAGTGCCGATCTGATGATTACAAGTACGTTGTGGGATAATGACGATTATGTACCTACCGAACCGAAGTATGTATATTTTAAAAGATAAGTACAGAAAATAAAACAGTCGAAAACAACGGGGCGATAAATCGATCGATTTATCGCCCCGCTGTCTTTTAGTATTTGATAGGGATGATCTTAAAACGGAACCTCATCATCCCCGTTTTTTTGTTGTAGGAAATTGTTTCCCGGATTAGCGGGCGGAGCCGAAGAGAATTTTTTGCCGTTATTCATTCCCGACCCGAATGTCCCGTAAATCTCTGTATCGTCGTTCAGATTCTGGAATCGGGCGTATTCCCCTTTAAAGCGCAGGCGGACATCGCCGACTGCCCCGTTACGGTGCTTGGCGATAATGATTTCTGCAAGTCCGATCAGGGAATTCCCCTTCTCGTCTTCTGTGATTTTATAATATTCGGGGCGATGGATAAAGCATACCATATCGGCATCTTGCTCGATAGCTCCGGATTCACGTAAATCGGCCAGTTGAGGTCGTTTGCCGTCCCCTTGCCGGGTTTCTACGCCACGGTTCAACTGAGAGAGGGCGATGATCGGGATATTCAACTCTTTTGCCAATCCTTTCAAAGATCGGGATATCGTACTCACCTCTTGTTCACGGCTACCGAAATTCATGCCGCTGGCATTCATAAGTTGCAAATAGTCGATAATGATCATTTTTATATTATGCTCCCTGACCAATCTTCGAGCCTTGGTACGAAGTTCGAAAACCGACAGACTCGGCGTGTCGTCTATGAAAATCGGCGCATCGTATAAATCTTTGATTTTTGCCATTAGTTGTTCCCATTCGTATGGAGCCAACTGACCGCTTTTTATTTTTTCACCGGTAATCTCGCACGTATTTACGATGAGGCGGTTTACCAACTGAACGTTGGACATCTCGAGCGAGAATATGGCAACGGGCGTATTGTAATTGATCGCCATATTTTTTGCCATGGACAATACGAATGCCGTTTTTCCCATGGCCGGGCGGGCGGCAATAATGACAAGGTCTGAATTTTGCCATCCGGATGTTATTTTGTCCAGATCATGAAATCCCGACTGTAATCCGCTTAACCCATCTTTCCGATTCGACGCAATCTCAAGGATGTTGAGTGCCTCTTTGATAATCGGATTGATTTGCGTAACATCTTTCTTTACGTTTCGTTGCGATATTTCGAACAACTTGCCTTCGGCTTCTTGCATCAAATCGTCGACATCGTTTGTCTCGTCGAATGCCTTTGTCTGTATCTCACTCGAAAACCGGATCAACTCGCGGGCAAGATACTTTTGCGCAATGATACGGGCATGAAATTCTATATTTGCCGCAGAGGCTACTCGACCCGTAAGTACGGTGATCGTATATTCTCCGCCGACCTCTTCCAATTCGCCCCGGCGTCTGAGTTGCTCGGTTACGGTCAGCATATCAATAGGCTGTTGCTTGAGGGCCAGATCTACGATTGCCGAGTAGATGAGCTGGTGGGTATGTTCGTAAAAGCATTCCGGTTTTAGGATGTCGCTGACAATGGAATAAGCGTCTTTTTCGAGCATGAGAGCTCCCAATACCGCTTCTTCGAGCTCTTTTGCTTGCGGTTGAAGTTTCCCTAATTCGGTGATAGACGGCACGTTACTCCTTGCAGACCGGTAGTTGCGTTTTTGTTCCATAAATAAAAACTGATGCGATGTTGATCTAATATAAACTTTCGTCTGACAAAATTAAAAAATAGAATCTTATTAAGGGATTATTCTTCTCTTTCTTTGTCGAATTATGGATAAATAATCATTATTTTTGCAAATAAACCCTGTTATTATGATTACATTTCCGAATGCAAAGATAAATCTCGGACTGAATATTGTAGCCAAACGTCCGGACAATTATCATAACCTTGAGACTGTTTTTTATCCGATACCGTTACAGGATGCACTCGAGGTTGTCGATTTATCCGGTGAGGCAAAATCCCGTTTGCATATCTCCGGTTTGCAAATCGATGGAGACCCTGATAAGAACCTGATTATTAAAGCATATAATCTGTTGCGTGAAAATTTTGAACTGCCCGCCGTAGATATATATTTACATAAGGTGATTCCTTTCGGTGCGGGTTTGGGAGGCGGCTCTTCGGATGCGGCGTTTATGCTGTCTCTTTTAAGAGACAAATATAAACTGCCTCTCACCGATGAAGATCTATTATCCTTGGCGGCACGCTTGGGAGCCGATTGTCCGTTTTTCTTGTTGAACAAGCCCGTATTGGCAACAGGCATCGGAAATGAATTTTCTCCGATTTCGCTCTCTTTGAAAAATTATGATTTGTTACTGGTCAAACCCGATATTGCCGTACCTACGGCCGAGGCCTATTCTTTAGTGAAACCGGCTTATCCCGAAATACCTCTCTCCGAAGTCGTAAAAATGCCTGTGGAGGAATGGAAAAATTATATGAAAAATGATTTTGAACCGAGTGTTTTTGCCCGCCATCCTGAGATTGCTCAAATAAAACATCGGTTATATGAAGCCGGAGCGCTCTATGCTTCGATGTCCGGATCGGGTTCTTCTCTTTATGGCGTGTTCCGGAATTTACCCGATTTATCGGATCATTTCCCCGGATGTTTTGTTTGGCAGGGAAAGTGTATGTACTGATTTGAACGATTTGCCCGTTAAACTGTTATTTAGATCAAAGAAGAATTTCTGAGAACTTATATCGTATGGTTATGTTAAAGAAACGGGTAGAAGAAGCTCTTAATGCACAAATCAATGCCGAAATATGGTCGGCTTATTTCTTTTTGGCGATATCCTTGCATTTTGCAGAAAACGGTTATCCCGGGTTTGCTGCGAGAATGAGACATCAGCATGGCGAAGAACATCAACATGCATTGAAACTGATTGATTATGTAATAGAACAGGGCGGAAAAATCGAGTTGCAGGATATTCTGGATATACCCTCGGATTTTGGTGATCCGATAGAATCTTTTGAACAAGTATTGGTGCATCTGATGCGGATTACAGACTCTTTCGATACACTGCTCGGTGTCGTATGCGATGAAAAGGATTGGGCTACGAGGGCTGTTTTAGACTGGTTTGTCTTGAACCAAGTGAAAGAAGAAGCAGAAATTTCCCAAATGATTACCTCTTTGAAGCGGATGTCCGGGGAAAACGGATTTTACATCATGGACGCCGATCTTGCCAAAAAATGTTAAAAAAGTGAAGACTGACAAAACATCCTTTGGGGTGACAAAAATGCTGCCGATTCTGATTTGGCAGCATTTTTGTTGGATAACGGATGACGTGCTGTCCGATAGATAATATAAGTGACAGAATGCGTTTATAAATATTTTGTCAAAGATTGGTAAGAAAAGAAAAATATAAATAGCTATGAGTAATAAAAAGAACAGAAAGAATGAGATACATGATGAGAAGTCAAGTTCTCAATCGATCGAAGAGGTTGCTGCCGAAACGTCTGAAGTTCCTGAAGAGAACGCAAGTGAAAAACCTCAGGAAGAAGAACCCGTTTCTGAAACTGCCAGTTTGACAGCCGAAATAGAAGACTTGAAAGCGCAAATAGAGCAACTGAACAAAGATCGCCTGTTGTTGATGGCTGATTTTGAAAATTACAGAAAAAGAACGCTCCGTGAAAAAGCTGATCTTATCAAGAGTGGGGGTGAAGATTGCCTGAAACGGATGTTGCCGTTGGTCGATGATTTTGAGCGAGGCTTGCTTGCCATTAACGAAAGCACCGATGTCGAAGCTGTAAAAGAAGGTATGACCTTGATATATAATAAATTCAAGACATTCCTCGATCAGCATGGTATAAAAGAAATTCCGGCAAAAGATGAGGATTTCAATACCGAATATCACGAAGCTGTGACAACATTCCCGGCCCCGACGCCAGAAATGAAAGGTAAAGTAATCGATTGCGTACAGAAAGGTTACACGATGAATGACAAAGTAATCCGCTTTGCCAAGGTTGTTGTTGGTGAATAATTGAAAGGGTAATAAGATGGCTAAGCGAGACTATTATGAAGTGCTGGATGTTGCTAAAAATGCAACAGACGAGGAAATCAAGAAAGCATACCGTAAGAAAGCTATACAATATCATCCCGATAAAAATCCCGGAGATAAGGAGGCTGAAGAAAAATTTAAAGAGGCCGCCGAGGCTTATGAGGTATTGAGTAACCCCGATAAACGAAGCCGTTATGACCAGTTCGGACATGAAGGACTGAATGGTGCAGCCGGTGGTGGAGGTTTCAGTGCCGGAGGTATGTCAATGGAAGATATATTTTCTCATTTCGGCGATATTTTCGGAGGAAGTTTTGGCGGATTTGGTGGATTCGGTAGTGGCAGTAGCGGACGTGCCAGACGTCATGTCAACCGCGGATCGGATCTTCGGGTGAAGGTAAAACTTTCTTTAAAGGAAATATCGACAGGGGTCGAGAAAAAGATAAAAGTAAAAAAATATGTTGCCTGTAAGGCTTGTCATGGTACGGGTGCTGAGAACGGAACGGCTTACACGACCTGCTCTACCTGTAACGGAAGCGGTGTAGTTACGCAGGTTCAGCAGACCTTTTTAGGAGCCATGCAGTCGACGACGACTTGTCCTACTTGTAGAGGTGAAGGGCGCATTATTACCAAAAAATGTAGTGCTTGTAATGGCGAAGGTATCTTGAAAGAAGATGAAGTCATTACGTTAAATATCCCGGCAGGAGTCGCCGAAGGAATGCAACTCTCGATGAACGGAAAAGGAAATGCTGCCCGTCATGGTGGGGTGAATGGAGATTTGTTGATTTTGATAGAAGAAGAACCGCACCCCGAGTTGTTGCGTGATGAAAATGACTTGATCTATAATGCTCTTCTCGATTTCCCGACGGCTGTTTTGGGTGGAACCCTTGAGGTCCCGACAATCGACGGTAAAGCGAAAGTCAAGATCGATCCCGGAACTCAACCGGGAAAGGTGTTGAGGCTGAGAGGCAAAGGATTGCCTTCGATCAATCGTTATGGAGTAGGCGACTTGCTGGTAAATGTTTCGGTATATGTGCCTGAAAATTTGAATGCAAGTGAGAAACAAGAGATTGAGAAAATGAAAGGTTCATCGAACTTTACTCCTTCCAAATCGGTAAAAGATCGCATTTTCAGTAAATTGAAACATATGTTTGACTGATTTGCGATATAAAATAGCGAATACGGCATTTGCAATTTTCTATGCAAATGCCGTATTTTTGTAAAAAAGATTTTAATCCCGTGGACTATCCGATTTATTTTGCACCGTTACAAGGTTATACCGATGCCCCTTATCGCAATTTTTTTCACACCTGTTTCGGTGGAGTCGATGCATATTATACCCCATTTGTAAGATTAGAAAAAGAAAACCGATTCCGAAACCGGGATATCCGCGATATAACCCCTTCACAGAATTTTGTACCGTCCCTTATTCCTCAAGCTATTGCCTCTGACCCCGATGAGTTACGCTCTATTTTGCGTCTGTTTGTGGAAAATGGTTATACGAATGCCGATCTTAATTTAGGATGTCCCTTCCCTCTTTTAGCCAAACGCCACAAAGGATCGGGGATATTGCCGTTTACGGATGAAATAGAAGCGCTGTTTAAAGTATTTGCAGACTTTCCCTCTCTGACCTTCTCTGTAAAAATGAGGCTGGGATGGAAAGATACCGGGGACGCATTTCGCCTGTTGCCTTTGTTGGAGAAATATCCGATAGCGCGAGTTGTGCTACATCCGAGATTGGGAATACAACAATATAAGGGAGAGTGTGATCTTAAAACTTTTACCCGTTTTTATGAACAATGTCCTGTCCCGTTGATTTATAATGGCGATCTGAAAACCTTGGAAGATGTGCAAACTATTGTGGCAGGATACCCTCGTCTTGCCGGAATCATGTTGGGTAGAGGATTGCTTGCCGATCCCGCTTTGGCGATGGCGTGTAAATCGGGGGAGAAAATTCCGGGAAATGAGTTTCTTGACCGTTTGTCCCGATTACACGCTGCATTGTTGCAATACTATTTATCCCATTATCAAGGCGGCGAGCATCAAGTCTTGACAAAAATGAAAACCTTGTGGGAATATCTTTGTCCCGATATAGATCGGAAATTGAGAAAAAACATTTTGAAATCGCACAATCTGGAGACTTATCGGAATAATGTGCAGGAAGTATTGCAAAATTATCCCGCATATTGAAATATCGGTATGAAACGGGATATTTTTTCTTCTTCTCGAAGGGGAAGCAACAGCAAATGACGATTCCTCATTTTTGAAACAAACCGTATAAAAATATTTTATAAACATTCCGCCCAAGTTGGTTGTTTATCTTCTATGAGATTTATAGAATGATAAATAATTGACTTAATCGGAAAAATCATGGATATGTTTTGTTTTCAATGTCAGGAGGCTGCCCGTGGTACGGGATGTACGGTAAAAGGAATTTGTGGTAAAGAACCTCAGACATCGGCCTATATGGATTTGTTGTTATATGCTGTCAGAGGCATAGCTGTCGTAAACCGTGCTTTGCGCGAGAAGGGTATTGCGGATAAAGAAGCTTCGCATTTTATCTTAGATGCGCTTTTCTCTACCATAACCAACGCAAATTTTGATGATGAGGCGATAAAAAAGCGTATAAAAAGAGCCTTCGAAATAAAAAATGTTCTGATCGGAGCCGCGAAAAAAAGAGACATCGTCTTGCCGGATATACCGGAGATCGATTTTTTCGTCGCTGAAGAAGACTTTCTTGCAGAAGCTCCTGAAACAGGTATATTGAATGAAGTAAATGAGGATATCCGTTCTTTGAAACAATTGGCCATGTACGGTGTAAAAGGGGCTGCCGCTTATACCCAACATGCGTTGAATCTCGGATTTCACGATCAAGCGATCTGTATAATGATAGAAAATGCTCTGGCTGAGATTTCGCGCCGGGATATATCGGCAGAAGAACTCCTTTCTTTGGTATTGAATGTGGGGGAGTGTGGTGTAAAAGCCATGGCCCTTCTTGATAAAGCAAACACTACTGCCTATGGAAATCCTGAAATGACCGAAGTCAATATCGGTGTAGGCAGCCGTCCCGGTATTTTGGTGAGTGGACATGATTTGAAAGATTTTGAAGAGTTGCTCGAACAGACCGAAGGCCAAGGTGTCGATGTCTATACCCATAGCGAAATGCTACCGGCAAATTATTATCCGGCATTTAAAAAATACAAACATTTTATCGGTAATTACGGAAATTCGTGGTGGCGTCAGAAAGAAGAGTTCGAAACATTTAACGGAGTTATTCTTTTTACGACCAACTGTATTGTCCCTCCTTCTCGAAATGCAACCTATATCGACCGTATATATACCACAGGTTCGTCCGGACTGCCCGGAGCAAAGCATATCCCGGATCGCCAAGAAGGCGGGAAGAAAGATTTTTCGGAATTGATAGCCCATGCCAAGTCGTGCCGTCCGCCGATGGCGATAGAACAAGGTAAAATTGTCGGAGGTTTTGCTCATCATCAGGTATTGGCATTGACCGAAAAGATCGTCGGTGCCGTTAAATCCGGAATGATCAAGAAGTTTGTTGTTATGGCCGGTTGTGACGGACGAATGAAGTCTCGTGAATATTATACGGATTTTGCAAAAAAACTCCCGAAAGACACAGTTATTCTTACTGCCGGATGTGCAAAATACCGTTATAACAAATTGCCTTTGGGCGATATTAATGGCATCCCCCGGGTATTGGATGCCGGTCAGTGTAACGACAGTTATTCTTTGGTCGTAATTGCGTTGGCTTTACGTTCGGCTTTCGGGTTGAAAGATGTAAATGATCTGCCGATTGTGTATAACATCGCATGGTATGAACAAAAGGCGGTTATCGTTTTGCTGGCATTACTGAGTCTTGGTATTAAGAATATACATCTTGGCCCTACACTCCCGGCTTTTTTGTCGCCGAGAATATTGAGTATTTTGGTCGAGAAATTCGGCATAACGACCATCTCTTCACCGGAAGAAGATATTAAGCATTGGGTTAAGGTCGGATGACTTGTCGGATATTCGGCAGCTCAATATCGCCTTTCGCAAAATGAAAGATCCCCGTGTTCCTGCTATAAAAAAGGGAACACGGGGATCTTTTTATCCGATTTTTGCGATTCTTATCCGGCAGCAAGAGTAGCGCAGATGCTCATATAGATCAACATACCTATAATATCATTTGTGATGGTAATAAACGGTCCGGTTGCAATGGCCGGATCTATCTTGAATTTCTCTAAAGTGATAGGAACGATCGTCCCGAAAATAGAAGCGAATATGACTACGGAAAAAAGAGATAACGATACCGCTATGGTGACGGCGTCGATTCCCATGCGAAACCAGTTATATCCAAATACGAGAAGAGAAATCATACTGGCATTGATCAATGCAACTGCCAACTCCTTTAATATCTGTTTCCCTGCATTATGCAAGACTAAAGATCCGTTTGCCAAACCTTGTACTACGATTGCAGAAGATTGTATCCCTACATTACCCCCCGTACCTCCGATGAGAGGAATAAAAAGAGCCATTGCCGGGTTGGTCATAAATCCGCTTTCGAAATTTCCGAGAATTATAGAGTTGGTAAGTCCTCCGAACATTCCGATCAGTAACCACGGAAGGCGTGCCGAAGTCTGTGTATAAATGGTATCGGTGGTCTCTACGTCTTGCGAGATACCCGAAGCCAATTGGTATTCCCTTTCGGCTTGCTCACGAACTTCATCCATGACGTCATCGACCGTGATGCGTCCGACCAATCTTCCGATACTGTCTATTACCGGAACCGCCACAAGGTCGTATTTCTCGAAGACTTGAGCCACCTCTTCGATCGGGGTATCGGTTTTTACCGATACCGGGTCTTTTTTCATGACGTGTTTGATTTTAGATACCGAAGGATTGGTTATCATCTTTTTTAATGGAAATACCCCTCTCAGCCGTTCATCGTCGTCGACAACATAAACATAGTATATTTCGTCCATCTCTTCGGCTTGAATACGCATCTCTTTCAGACATTCGGGCATACTCCAGTTTTCGTTTACGACAACCATTTCTGTTCCCATCAACCCTCCAGCGGTATCTTCATCATATTTTAACAAATCTACAATATCGCCGGCTTGTTCCACGTCATCGATATGAGATAGAATTTCTTCTTGCGCTTCTTCATCCATCTCCCGGATCAGGTCGACAGCATCATCCGTATCCAGATGATCGATGAATTGCTTGGCTATGACTTCGTTAGGAAGATGTTTTAATAATTTCTTACGGTCATCTTCATCCAACTCAATCAATACGTCAGCCGCCTTCTCACTATCGAGAAGCATGTAAATAAATTCGGCTTCGTCCAAGTCCAGCGCTTGGTAAAGTTCAGCGATGTCGGCCGGATGCAATCCTTTCAGCAGCTCTTTGGCCTTCTCTTTATCGTTGTTTTTTATAATATCTCGAACATTCTTGATGTATTCTTCAGAAAACTGCTCCATAATAATTTTATCTTATGATTGAGGTATGAATTTTTCTATTCGATTGGTCAGGTCGATGAATTGTGCCACCGAGAGTTGCTCGGGACGGTTGTCGAAGAATGGGTCTTCTAATAATTCACAATCTTTCCCCAATAGAGCTTTTAATGAATTTCTAAGTGTTTTACGTCTTTGGTTGAATCCTGTTTTTACTATGGTTCTGAATAAATCTTCGTTACAACCCAATTGGGCTGTTCCGTTTCGGGTCATTTTTATTACCGCCGATTTGACTTTCGGTGGAGGATTGAATACATGCTCAGGAACGGTAAACAAATATTCTATGTCATACCAAGCCTGCATGAATACACTCAATATCCCGTATGCTTTACAGCCGGGTTTCGAGGCAATGCGTTCGGCAACCTCTTTCTGAATCATGCCGCTGCAACAGGGAATATAATCTTTGTAGTCGAGCACTTTAAAAAATATTTGGCTTGATATATTGTACGGATAGTTGCCGATAACACAAAATTTTCCGTTGAAAAGACTCTTTAGATCCAATTTTAAAAAATCCTGCTCTAATATCCGTCCGGCCAGTTCGGGAAAATGTTCGTTCAGGTATTCAACAGATTCAGCATCCAACTCAACGACGGTAAGGTCGTGCTTGTTTTTTATTAGATACTGAGTCAATACCCCCATTCCCGGACCTATTTCCAGAATCGGAATGTCTTTATATTCGCTTACCGTATCTGCTATTCGGCGGGCTATGTCAAGATCTTTTAGAAAATGTTGCCCTAAAAATTTCTTAGGTTTTACCGAGTTTGTCATAAAAAATCAGGTAGCAGGATTTTATTAATCTACTTAACAATGTTACAAAGAAATTTTAATTAAATCCGGTCAAGAGATTCTTCTTTTTTGGATAAAAATCTATCTTTGCATTATACAAAGGTACAATAATATTTTTTTTTTCGGCAAGTTGAAGAAATTACTTGGCACTATATTGAAAATTTTTATTCCACTGTTATGTGGAATGGCTCTTTTAGGCTATCTGTACAGCCATTTGGATTTGTATAGGATCGGCACTATTTTACAATCGGAAATCAATTATTTTTGGATCGTCTTATCCATGATAATCGGGTTGATGAGCCATATATTCAGAGCGTTGCGTTGGAAATTGCAATTGCGGACTTTGGGGGTTAATCCTGCGATAAAGTCGGTTATAAATGCTGTATTCGGTATGTATGCCATGAATTTGTTGATTCCCCGTGTAGGAGAAGTCTGGCGTTGTACATATTTGTCGCGTCGTGAAAAAATGTCTTTTACTCAGACTCTGGGTTCCATTATATCAGAGCGTTTATGCGATACATTGGCATTGGGCGTTCTCACCGTCATGACATTTTTTTTGCAAATGAAGGTGTTCCGCGATTTTTTGCGGAAATTCCCTATGATTGAGGAGACTCTTTGGCGTATGATTACAACCCCATGGCTCTATATATGCATCGTTGTAGCGATTGTGATTCTGATTTGGCTATTTACCAAGAAGACTCAAAATAAATGGGTGGTTCGGATCAAAGGTATCGTAAAGAATTTGTGGTATGGTTTCCGTACGATATTGCGGATGAAGCATATTTCCTTATATTTGTTTTATACCATAGCCATATGGTTTTGTTACTTTCTGGAACTTTATGTCTGTTTCTTTGCTTTTGGAGCAATGCACCATTTAGGTGTTTTGGTCGCAATGTCATTATTTATCATGGGAAGTTTGAGCATGGGAATCCCTGTACAAGGCGGAGTCGGTCCTTGGCATTTGGCCATTATCGCAACTCTTGCCATATATGGCATAGGCGAGAATGTTGCCGGAGCTTTTGCTTTGGTGGCTCACGGGTCTCAAATGTTACTGATTATATTGTTGGGAATTTATACGGCATTTTCGGTCTCATTGGAAAACCGGAAAAAAAGGGTAGGAGAGCTTACAAATGCTGTCGGTGAGAAGGAAAATATTAATTGTAAATAGATAAATCATGAAATCCGAAATTACAACTTTACAACCCGAAGCCGTTTGGCGTCATTTTAATGCGATTTGTAAAATTCCGCGTCCGTCAGGCCATCTGGCAGGAATAACGCAGTATATTATGAATTTTGGCAACACATTGGGGTTAGAAACAATTTTGGATAAAGCCGGCAATGTGTTGATCCGAAAACCGGCAACTCTGGGTATGGAAAACAGAAAACCCGTAGTTTTGCAAGGACACATGGACATGGTGCCTCAAAAAAATGCCGATACGGTTCATAATTTTGAAACCGATCCGATAGAAGCCTATATCGATGGCGATTGGGTAACCGCCAATAAAACGACCTTAGGTGCAGATAACGGTATCGGCATATCGTCGATCTTGGCTGTCCTCGAATCTAAAACGTTGGCACATGGACCGTTGGAAGCCTTGTTTACTTATGATGAAGAGACCGGCATGTCAGGAGCATTGGGTTTAAACCCCGATTTGTTACAGGCCGAGATATTATTGAATACCGATTCGGAGCAAGAGGGTGAATTGTACATGAGCTGTGCAGGAGGCATTAATCTTACAGCAAGTTTCAGATACAAAGACGAGCCCTATGTCCCCGAGGATGAAATTGCTTTAAAAATTGTCGTATCCGGATTAAAAGGCGGGCATTCCGGAGTCGATATTCATTTGGGACGAGCCAATGCAAATAAATTGCTGTTCCGTTTTTTGAAATATGCCGTGCAAGAGTATGACGCTCGTTTGGCATCGGTTAGCGGCGGAACTTTACGTAATGCAATTCCTCGTGAGGCTGAGGCGATTATCACAATTCCATCAGAATACAAAAACGATTTTCTGGATGAGATTGCCGATTTTGAGGCACTCTATATTCATGAATATGGTTTTGTAGAAGATGATTTGACAATGGTTGCCGAGGAGGTCGCTTTACCGGCTACTCTGATTCCTGAGCCGATACAGGATGATTTGATAAATGCTGTTGTAGGTTGTCGCAACGGTGTTGCCCGAATGATTCCCGAAGTTCCCGAAGTTGTCGAGACGTCATCCAATCTGGCGATCGTGCATTCTTCGGAGGGATTGATAGAAATTTTGATTCTCGTAAGAAGTTCGAGCGAGAGCATGAAGCAGGCTTTGACTTCGAGTTTGGAAAGTATATTTTCATTGGCAGGTGCTAAAGTAGAAGCAAGTGGCGATTATCCCGGTTGGGAGCCGAATCTTAATTCTCCGGTTCTTAAAGTTGCAAAAGAGGTACATAAAAAAGTTCTTGGTTCTGATCCGGAAGTGAAGATCATGCATGCCGGACTTGAATGTGGTATTATCGGAGCATTATATCCCAATTTGGATATGATTTCATTTGGGCCCACGATAAAGTTTCCGCATTCTCCGGATGAAAAAGTAAATATCGCTTCGGTCGAACGATTCTGGAAATTTTTGGTAACTCTGTTAGAAAATATTCCTGTTCGTTAAACCATTGAAAGGTTTTATAGTCTAACAACTGTTTGGAATAATGGCAGGAGCGTTTGAATCGATCATAGTTTTGCAGAGTTGAGAGTATGGGATTTTACTATTGAAATCCGGTACTTTATATGCCATGACACACCGCATCAATAAATATATAGTTTAGAAATTACATGAAGAACAAGTTCGTAGGGAATTTGTTAAAAATAGGAATTCCCGTTTTGCTTATCGGAGCTCTTGTCGTTGGTCGATTGATGAATACTCCTTCAGGAGAAAGTGTGAAAGAAAATAAGAGCGGAACTTTGATCCCGGTTAATGCATTTGTTGTAAAACCCTTTAAATTGAGTTCTGACATTCAAGCTGTCGGAACATTGTTGCCAAATGAAGAGGTCGATTTGGTCGCTGAGACGACAGGAAAAATAATCGGAATCTATTTTGAAGAAGGTCAGCATGTCGAAAAAGGAGCATTATTGCTGAAGGTAGATGATGCAGATTTGCAGGCACAATTGAAACGTGCGCTTTTTCAGCAGAAATTATTATCTGAAAAGTTGGAACGTCAACGCATACTGTTTGAAAAAGATGCTGTCAGCCGAGAAGAATTCGATCAGGTGCAAACCGATTATAACTTGATCGAGGCCGATATCTCCTTATTGAAAGTAAAAATCGACAAGACAGAATTGCGTGCGCCTTTTTCCGGTACGCTCGGATTCCGTAATGTCAGTTTGGGTGCATATTTGCAACCGAGTACGATCGTTACGCGTTTGGTAGATGACAAATTATTAAAAGTAGAATTCTCTGTTCCCGAGAAATATGCCGGCAAGGCGTTGGTCGGATCGACCGTACAGTTTACGACCGAATCGTCGAATAAAAAGTTCAATGCAACGGTTTATGCCGTCGATTCTAAAGTCGATTCCGATACCCGTACTATTGCGATTCGTGCCCGTTGCGAAAATCCGGGACGTTTGTTGGCTCCGGGAATGTTTGCCCGTCTGAATCTTATAACCCGAGTTTCGAATCATGCCCTTCTCATCCCTACACAATCGGTTGTCCCCGAAATGGAAGGGAAAAAGGTTTGGAGATTGAACTCCGGGAAAGCCCATTCTATAATTGTGGAGACAGGGCAACGTACCGAAAATAAGATCGAAGTAACTTCGGGACTGTCGGTCGGCGATACGATATTGGTGACCGGATTGATGCAGGTAAAAGAGGGAATCGCCGTAAAACCCGAATCGATAGAATAATTTAAATGTATTAATCCATGAGCCTATCTTCTGTCAGTATAAAGCGCCCGGTCCTTGCGACAGTGATGAATTTGGTATTTATCATTATCGGAATGATTGGTATAACATTTTTGGGTATCCGTGATTATCCGAGTGTTGATCCGCCTATTATATCGGTGAGTACTACATTTACCGGTGCAAATGCCGATGTTGTGGAAACTCAGATAACAGAGCCGTTGGAGTCTGCAATTAACGGGATACCGGGAATACGTTCATTGGTGAGCCAGAGTAGAGACGGACGCAGTAATATCCGAATCGAGTTTGAGCTGGAGGTTCCGCTCGAGACAGCGGCAAATGATGTCCGGGACAAAGTATCCGGAGCGTTGAAAAAGCTGCCCGAAGATATAGATCCGCCCGTAGTTTCTAAAGCCGATGCCGATGCCCAACCCATTTTCGGGCTTTATTTAAGTAGCAATACCCGTTCTATTATCGATGTGAGTACCTATGCCGATTTGCATGTCAAAGAACGTTTGCAAACGATTCCCGGTGTAAGTAGTGTCGAAATCTGGGGCGAAAAAAGATTGGCCGTACGACTTAAGATGGACCCTATGTTGCTCTCTGCTTACGGACTTACCCCGATGGATGTCAGCAGTGCCGTTTCGGCCGGAAATGTAGAATTACCTTCAGGACGTATCGAGGGAGACAATACCGAGTTGACAGTGCGGACAATGGGACGGTTGCTGACGGTAGAGGATTTTAATAATCTCGTATTGCGTCGAGACGGAGATAAGGTCGTCCGTTTCAGAGATGTCGGGAAAGCTACTATCGACTCGGAAAATAACCGGTATATCATGAAGATGAATAATAACCCGATGGTGGGTTGTGTCATTATTCCGCAGCCGGGAGCTAATTATGTAGATATTGTCGATCGGGCGTATGAAATTGTAAAAGATATAAAATCTGATTTGCCGGATGATATGCAATGCGGCATTTACCAAGATGATACAGTTTTCATTCGAGACTCTATCAAAGAAGTAGAAAGTACGATTGTCGAGGCTTTTGTCCTTGTGGTGCTTATTATCTTTCTGTTTTTACGAAACTGGCGTACGACCCTCATTCCGGTGTTGACGATACCGATATCTTTGATCGGGACCTTCTTTATCATGTATTTAGCCGGTTTTACGATAAATATACTTACCCTTTTGGCTATCGTCCTTTCGATAGGTCTTGTTGTCGATGATGCGATTGTCGTAATGGAGAATATTTACAACAAGGTCGAACGGGGAATGTCGCCTTTAGAAGCCGGGTTCAAAGGTTCGCAAGAAATCTTTTTTGCCGTGATTGCAACAACGGTTGCATTGGTAGCGGTGTTTGTCCCCATTGTATTCTTACAAGGAACAACAGGTCGTCTTTTCCGGGAATTTAGTGTTGTAATAGCCGGAGCTGTAACCATATCTTCGTTTGTTGCATTGTCGTTTACGCCGATGCTTTCGACTAAATTATTGACTCAGAATGTGACCGGGAACTGGTTTTATAGAGTTACCGAACCGTTCTTTGTCTGGTTTACAAATGGCTATCGTAGCAGTTTAGAGTCGTTTATGCGTCACCGATACTTGGCTCCTGTTATCTTATTGCTGTCGGGAGTTGCCATCTATTATTTTTGGATGACATTGCCTTCTGAAATGTCCCCGATGGAAGACCGGGCTCAATTGCGGGTAGTATCTACGGCTACCGAAGGCTCAAGTTTTGAATATATGGATCAATATATGACAGACCTGACCACTTATCTGGAAAAGGAGGTACCCGAAGAAGATCTGATTATGTCATTGACCGGAAGGGGAGGCCAGACCAATTCTGCTTTCTGTAATGTCATGTTGGTCCCTTCCGAAGATCGTGACCGTACACAGCAGGAGATTGCCGATGATTTGGCACCTCAATTAAAGCAACTTACAGGAGCTCGAACAATGGTAACGCAACGGCAGACGTTTGGAAATCAGCGAGGAGGGTTGCCTGTGGAGTATGTAATACAAGCTAAAAATTTAGAGGGCTTAAAGAATATCTTACCCAAATTCATGGATGAGGTTTCTCAAAGTCCCGAATTTTCAACTTATGATTTAGATTTGAAGTTTACGAAACCGGAGCTTACGATTAATATCAATAGAGACAAAGCCGCTTTATTGGGAGTTTCGGTAGAAGATATCTCAAGAACATTACAGCTTACGATGAGTGACCAAAGAATTGGATACTATATATTGAATGGAAAACAGTATCAGATTATCAGTGAGTTTGATAAATCTCAACGAAACAAACCCGCCGATTTGGCTACGGTTTATGTCCGTGGAAAAGACAATAAACTGGTAAGTTTGGATAATCTGGTAACAATAGAAGAAAGCAGTACGCCTCCTCGTTTGTTCAGATATGACCGTTTTGTATCGGCTACTGTATCTGCGTCTCCGGCAAAGGGAAAAACATTGGGACAGGGGATTGAAGAGATGGATAGAATTGCAGATGAGGTGTTGACCGAAGATTTTAAAACGACACTCTCCGGAAGTTCCAAAGACTTTGTCGAAAGTTCATCCAGCCTTTTATTTGCCTTTGTTTTTGCATTGATATTTATCTATCTTGTCCTTTCGGCTCAGTTTGAGAGCTTTCGTGACCCATTGATTATTATGCTTACAGTCCCGTTGGCATTGGTCGGAGCATTGCTCTCTCTCTGGTATTTTGGACAGACGATGAATATTTTCAGCCAGATCGGTATCATTATGTTGATCGGATTGGTTTCGAAAAACGGTATTCTGATTGTTGAGTTTGCCAATCAGCGAAAACTCGACGGATTAAGTATGCATGAGGCGATTCTCGATTCTGCCGTAGCTCGTTTCCGCCCGATATTGATGACCAGTCTTTCTACGGTTTTGGGAACCCTGCCTATGGCATTGGCTACCGGTTCGGGTTCAGAAAGCCGTATTGCCATGGGAGTGGCTGTTGTCGGAGGTATGATTTGCGCCACAGGGTTGACACTTTATGTAATTCCGGCTATTTATACCTATCTGTCGGCTTCCAAAATCAAAGTGATCGATGAAGAAATTTATACGAAGTCATGATAAAAAGATTTGTAATACTTTCTTTTTTGTTTTGTCCGTTGGGAGTAGCGGCACAAGAAATATTGACGCTTTCTGATTGCATCAATAAAGCGTTAGAGTCTAATTATGGAATCCGTATAGCAAAGAATGAAGAACAAATAGAGCGTAATAACAGAAATTATTCTTCTTTTTTACCCTCGCTTTCAGCAGAAGGTACACAAAAAGAGTCGGTTATAAATTCGAAACGGCGAGATGCCAATAGCGGAACCGAGAAAAATTTCAGAAGCAGTATAACCGACAATTATGGTGCCAACGTAAATTTGAACTGGACTATTTTTGACGGTATGGCGATGTTCACGACCCACGAAAAACTATCAGAGTTTGTCGCAATCGGAGAACTGAAAACCCGTATGGCTGTTGAAAATCTTATAGCTCAGGTAAATACAGGATATTATAATGTATTGGTACAAAGTAGCTTGCTCGATGCTGCAAAACAGAGTTTAGACCTCTCGCGTCAACGTTATGAAATCGCTTTGCAGAAAAACCGGATAGGGAGCCTTTCTGGATTGGAATTGAAACAAACCAAGATCGACTTGAATTCCGATAGCTCGACATTGGTGAAACAACAAGAACAGTTGCGCAGTGCCTATATTACATTGAATACATTGATGAATATCGATCTGCACAAGAGGGGATATGTAAAAGACACCATATTGTTGCATCCGATGTATCCCAAAGACGAGGTGAAAGAATTGATGTTGCACAACAATGTGACATTATTGATTGCGCGCCGAGAGCAACGTGTGTCTGAATTGGATCTTAAATTGGCCCGGTCGGCTTATTTCCCTGCTGTGGATTTTACTGCCGGATATAGTTTCTCACGGACAGAATCACCGTCTTCTATTTCGACCTTTAATCAGAATACAGGTCCATTCTGGGGATTCACACTTACGATTCCGTTGTTTAATCGTTTAGATACCCGAACCAAAGTAAGAAATGCAAAAATCGGGATAGAAAACAGTAAATTGAGTTATCAGGAAATCGAGTTGCAGATGTTGAGCGATTTGGCACAACTCTATAACAGCTATGAAAACAATCTGATCATGGTCGGGTTTGAGTCGGAAAGTGCCGAGGTCGCATTGGTAAGTCTTAAAACCGCGTTAGAGAGATACCGGTTGGGAAGTCTATCCGGAATAGAGTTTAGGGAATTTCAACGCAGTTATTTAGATGCCGTAACCCGGAAAATCTCAGCCCAGTTTCAAGCAAAATCCACAGAAGTATCGCTGCTGCTGATGAGCGGACGATTACAAGTCGAATGATTTACCGTATAATGCCGCTTGCCAAACAAAGTTTCTGGTCATAACTGTATATAACACCGAATTGTCCGGGAGCGATACCTTGTATCGGTTTGTCAGAAATAATTTTGACCGTATCATTACCGGTATGTTGTATTGTCCCGGTTGTAAATTCCGGAGTATGTCGGTTTTTAAACGTAATTGGTGTCTCTTGAGAAAGGTCGCCAAGTAAATTTCCTGATATGAACCGGAATCCGTTTAGATAAAGGATATTTCCATATTGTAGCTCTGGATATGATCCGTTCGAAACGTATAAAATATTATGTTCGATATCTTTTTTTATGACAAACCACGGACCACCGCCGAGCCCCAATCCCTTTCTCTGTCCGATGGTATAAAACCAGTATCCTTTATGTTTGCCGATTACACGTCCGGTTGTTAAATCGATTATATTTCCTTCTTTTTCTCCCAAGTAATTTCGTATAAATTGGGTATAATTGATATTTCCCAAAAAGCAGATTCCTTGGCTGTCTTTTCTTTTTGCACTGGGCAGATTCTGTTGCAAAGCGATATTCCTGACCTCATTTTTCATCATATTCCCGATAGGAAACATGAGTTTGGAGAGTTGTATCTGGTTCAGTTGGGCCAAAAAATCGGTTTGGTCTTTAATCGGATCTTTAGCTGTGGCAAGGTAAGCAATATTGTCTATAATTTGAATATTGGCATAATGACCGGTTGCTATCTTTTCAAAATCTTTCCCCCAGTATTTCTCGAAAAAACCGAATTTGATGTACTTATTGCACATAACATCAGGGTTGGGAGTTAACCCCCTTTTTATAGCATCGAAAGCATAGCCCATAACATATTCCCAATACTCGTCGTGCAGTGATACGATTTCCATCGGACATCCGTATTTACGGGCGATATAGCGCACAATCTCTATATCCTCTTCCGAATGGCAATCCAAATTATGGTCTTTATCTTCCATTCCGATGCGAATATAAAACAACGTAGGGGTATATCCGGCCTCTTTCAATTGATAGGCGGCAACAGAACTGTCAACTCCTCCGGAAGCTAATAGGGCTATGTTCATTATCGTATAATTTCTTAGTGGATTTGATTCTGCAATGATATTTTACGTTTGCGGTAAGCAAGCAAGTTAGCGCAATTTCTGTATAATATCATCTCAGTTTCTTTGGCCGCAAATGTACATAGGAATAGTGTAGATGAATTTGAAAAATAATTTTTTAATTATAATGAGAAAATATTTGTCGAATATTCCTTTAATATGAATTTTGCCTTTTTTGTATTTATAAATTAAGTATATTCTTAATATCTCTCATCTATTTTTGCACATATATAATTTTAATCATTAAGTGAAAGCATATATTTTTAATTTGAAAGCAAGCATACTGCTCAGTATGTTGGGCGTTGTATGTGCTCAGGAAGTTATTGCCCAAAAGGTAGATACTCAAAAAGAAAAAGTTTATCAACATTTTATTATTTACGGACAGAGTCTTTCTACGGGTCATCAGTCTTATCCTGCTTTAACGACTGGGTCTGTTCATGGAAATTATATGATTGGAGAGCAAGTCTGGATTAATCAAGGCAATCGAAATTTTACGATTTTGAATCCATTGAAATCTGCTTTGGCTTTGACTGAAAAGAAATCTCCATTAAGTAAGAATGGCGGCATTGCTGAATGTCCGATTGTGGCTGCAGTCAATCATTTGAGATTGAAAATTAAAGATGCTTCGGTAAACTATATAGCGACATCTACGGGGGTAGGAGGAAAAACAATCGAACAATTGTCGAAACATTGCCGCAATAAGAATCTTTATCAAGAAGGTTTTTTAAAGGCCGCATTTGCTGCGCCGCAAATAACAGTAAAAGAGAGAGCTTCTGTTACGTGTCCTCTAATCATTTGGATGCAAGGAGAGTATAATTATTGGGCAGATACAACAAGGGGATTGATGCCGAGTATACCGAATACGACTAAAAAAGATGAATATAAGGCATTGTTGTTGAAATTAAAAGAGGATATGCAAAACGATGTTGTTTCTATATACGATCAAAAGCATAAACCTCTCTTTATGACTTATCAAGTAGGGGCGCAATATACAAGGGGAAAAACATTGGAAATTGGTATGGCTCAGTTGGAGACTGCTAATGAGAACGATGATGTGATTTGTGCCGGACCAGTCTATCCAATGACCGATCGTGGTGGACATCTTGATGCAAACGGTTACCGCTGGTACGGTGAAATGTTGGCAAAAGCTTATTATCGTACTGTAATCGAGGGAGATCCTTTTATACCTTTACAACCAGAGGAACTGTCGAGAACTGCAAACCCTCGGGTAATAAAAATACGATTTATGGTCCCTAAAATGCCATTGGTCCTTGATAATTATACGACAGAAGAGATAAAAGATTATGGATTTGCTGTCTATAATGATAATGTTAGGCAACAGATTAAAGAAGTAAAAGTTGTTCGTGATTGTGTGTATATAACTTGCAAAAAAGATTTATCGGGAGTTGTAGAAGTGACGTATGCCGGAGCAGATGAGTTTAAAGGTCATGGAAATTTGAGAGATAGTGACGACTATAAAGCATATTATACATATATAGATCAGGACAAAAAGAATAGTGACGGGACTTTTGTCTTTGCTCGGGATAAAGATAAGGATGGAAATTATCTCTCTTTGCGTCCTAACTATGAGCCGAGGGATAAATCTGGTAATATCATATATGATCGTCCTTATCCATTATATAATTTCAGTGTGGCCTTTTATTATAAATTAGATAAAAATGTAAAGAAATATCAGATACAGATTCTTAGGAAAAAGTAAGTCTGAAATGGACAAAAAGTTTTGGGAAGAAAATTAATTAATCCTTATTCTATATCAAGATGAAAAATAATTTATTAAAAAAACTGTTTTGCATAGCATTGTTTTGTGGATCGTGGTGTTATATTTCGGCGACCGATTTGTACCTTTCTTCAACGGGTAATGATGCGAATGATGGCTTATCGGAAGCTACTCCGTTGAAAACCTTATCCAGAGCGTTTACTTTGGCGGAAAATGGTGATGAAATACATGTCCTTGATTTTATCGATATTTCGGCCGAACCACAGAAAGATGGCAGTAATGCAAATAATGATATTAAAGTAGATGGCTCTACTATTTTCGAAATCGATGGCATAACATATGCTACGTGGAATGTTCAAGGAAAGAATGGGGTGAGAGTCCTGGATAAAGCCTTAAAAATTACAGGCGAGAATGCTGAAACTTGCGGATTTATAGGAAACGAGATGACGCGTTTGATTCGTATTGATTCGTTTAATCAACTGATAGAATTTTCTGGCCTCTCTTTTAAAGGGGGAAACAGCATCCCTATGGGAAATGATTTTGGCGGGGGTGTATATATCAGAAATGCTTCAGCTTCTTTTTCTAATTGTGCTTTTGAAGAAAATTCGGCAATCGGAAAAGGTGGAGCAGCCGTTTATTGTTTTTTAGAGCAAGATCGTTTCAACGTTTCATTTTTGGATTGTTCGTTTTCAGGGAATAAGACCGGTAATGGTCACGGTGCAGTTGCCTATATTTTAGGCGGTAAAAATATTTCGTTCAAAGATTGTTCTTTTTCAGATAATACAACAACAAACTTAGGCGGAGTATTTTTTGTACAGGGAGATATTTCTCTTAAAGTTGAGAGATCGCTATTCAAGAATAATACAGCAAAAGATGGCGGTGTGTTTGCATTTATGGATAATGCTGCTAAAAAGACTACTGCATATTTTGAAGGATGTGCATTTTTGTATAATGAGGTTACAGAGCATGGGGGTACTGTATATGTCGATAACAAAACTTCTGGATCGATATGTGATTTAACTTTTGTCAATATGACCTTTTTTGGTAATCATGCTGCGTCTTATGGTGGTGCTATTATGATGAATAATGGGAAGGAAGGAAGTGCCCTTAATCTGATAAATTGTACAATTACACATAATACAAGTTCTTTTGGAGGAGCTACTCCTCAAGCAGGAATACGTGTGATGTCTGGTGCGGCTAATGCTGTAACTTATAATATCTATAATTCAATTATAGAAAATAATTATCTGAAAGATGATCCTACCAAGGTTCTGGATATGTCTGTTCAAGGGAATGCTTCTTACCTGATAGATGGAGAGAATTTTAATCTTAAAAATTCTTTTTTAGGTCGGTTGTTAGCCGATAATGGCTATACTTCTCCACTTGAAAATGAGAATTATATAAATTATAATAGTGGCTCAATTGCCGGGTTAGCTATTGATCCAGATAAATATATTGAAAAACAAAACTGTGTTCCTGTTTATACAACGTCTCCGGCATATCGTCAAGGGAATGCTAAATTTCTGCAAGATTTGGTTATTGTAACCGATCAATTGGGATCAGTTCGTCCTTTTATCGACGGTCGTTGTGCATCAGGTGCAGTTGAGACGCCATTGACTCCCGGTGGAGGAGACGGTGAATCTTCTGTTTACGAGCATTTTATAATATATGGTCAGAGCCTTTCTACGGGTCATCAGTCTTATCCTTCTATGTCGACCGAGTCTTTGGACGGGAATTATATGATTGGTGATCAAGTTTGGATAAATCTCGGAAATACGACTTTTGATAAATTTAATCCTTTAAAAGCAACTTTGGCTATTTCAGATAAAAATTCATCTAAGACTAAAAATGGTGGTATAGCTGAATGTCCTATTGTTGCGGCCGTAAATCATCTTCGTTTGAAAATAGATGATCCTGATGTAAAATATGTGGCGACGTCGACCGGTACAGGGGGTAAAACGATAGAACAGTTGTCGAAACATTGTACGAATGGATATTTATATAATGATTTTAAATATGCAATGTTTTACGGCGCAAAAATTTCTCGAGAACTGAATAGCTCGATTTCTTGTCCGGCAGTTATTTGGATGCAGGGTGAATATAATTATACTTCGGATTCTGAAAAAGGATTGACACCGGGTGTTCCTAATACAACCGAAAAGAATGAATATAAATCCTTATTGTATAAATTAAAGGACGACATGCAGCAAGATGTCGTGAATAGTTATGCCCAAAAAGAGAAGCCTTTATTTATTACGTACCAAACAGGTGCACAATATACTCGGGGAAAAACATTGGAGATCGGTATGGCCCAATTGGAAATGGCCAATGAAAATGAAGATGTGATTTGTGCCGGACCGGTGTATCCGATGACCGATCGAGGTGGGCATCTTGATGCAAATGGTTATCGCTGGTATGGGGAGATGTTAGCAAAAGCATATTATCGTACAAAAATATTGGGACAACGTTTTATCCCTTTGCAACCCAAAGAAATTTCTCGTACAGATAATGCAAGAGAAATAAAAATTCGCTTTATTGTACCTAAATTACCTTTAGTATTGGATGATTGGACCGTACAAAAGAAAACAGATTATGGCTTTAGGGTGTATAACAATAATGTCCAACAGACAATAACTGATATACGGATAGATGGAGATTGTGTTTATTTAATTTGTGCTCAAGATTTAAAAGGTGTGGTTGAAGTAAATTATGCGGGAGATGGAGAACTTGGTGGACATGGAAACTTACGCGACAGCGATGATTATGAAGCTTATTTCAAGTATATTGATCAGGATAAGAAAAATCCGGATGGTTCTTATTTTTATCCTCGTGATTTAGAGAATAATAGTTATGTAACTTTGAGACCTGATTATGAACCGAGAACACAATCTGGAGAAATTATATATGATCAGCCTTATCCGTTGTATAATTTTAGTGTGGCTTTTTATTACAAGTTGAATGAAGGTGAACAATGTTATAAAGTCCCCCATTTGGATGATTTGGTAGATTCAAAGGATAAAATTCAAAAGACCGATATCTCCTTCTCCCAAGTCGGTAATTCTATTATTTTAAGGGGAATTAATAATCCTGTGGAAATACAATTTTATTCTCTTACCGGAAATTTATTGAAAGTGGTTAATGTTTCTCCGTCGGAATTATATTCTTTAGAAGATTTTGAAAAAGGCATTTATATCGCTAAAGCGGTGATTGACGAAAGGCCTAATATGTTGAAAATATTCGTGCGATAATGATTAAGAGGTAATTATTGACAGAAAAACAGCATGTATATGATATATTAGATGTTTCTGTTTGTGGTTTCCCGCATATAGAGAAAAGTTAAATTAAAAAAGAGAACATCCACTATAAGTGCCCTGAAACAGAAAATGGCATATGGAAATGATTGATATTTTTCATTCCATATGCCATTTTTATGATCTCTTATTCTCTTTAATATTCAATTTGGGATAGTCTGATTATATAATGTTTCAGATATTATGTGCGTTGTTCTGTTTGTTTTATAGAGTATTCTGCATCCTTGTTGGCATAGATATATAGGTGACAGTCGTTGTTATTTCCTTTTTTATGAGTTCCTGCTGAAGTCTGAGACAAATCTATTTTGATGTTGACTCTATTTTTGTTGTGTAGTCGTAGGAAGAAGATAAAAAAACGGTTCTCCATAAGAATGAAGAACCGTAACAAATGTGACTCCGACAGGATTCAAACCTGTAACCTTCTGATCCGTAGTCAGATGCTCTATTCAGTTGAGCCACGGAGCCATTTCCATTGATAGTGACCGCGACAGGATTCAAACCTGTAACCTTCTGATCCGTAGTCAGATGCTCTATTCAGTTGAGCCACGCGGCCATTTTTTCATTTGGCTGTTTCCTTTTTGAGCCGCAAGCCGGAATCGAACCGGCGACCTTTTCATTACGAGTGAAACGCTCTACCGACTGAGCTATTGCGGCGAAAACGGTGCAAATGTAGTGCTTTTTTTGATAAATATAGCTTTTTAGTGCCTCAAATTTTATTTTTTTTCGGCATTAAACTTATATCTCGTTATCGATCAATAAGTTTTTGTACTATATACCATTTCGATTTTTATGTTTTTTGTATCCAACTCAACAAATGTCGGAATCGAAATGTAAGGGGTTATCGCATTGATTGTCGATCCGTAGTAGTCGCTGGTGGTTGTAGAAACTGATACGGGAGTGAGTATGATATCCGAATCAATAGGATAACCGTTTTCTATACTTCCTTCATTCGGATTTTTCTGAATGATGTTAGTGATAAACCCTCTGATATTCCCAAAATCATAACTTTTTGTTGTCGAGTTGTATGTTGCATAAAAATAATTCAGATTATCGGTCAACTTACGATCGGTAAAGAATTGATTTTTATTCATTTCTACAATATCTCCGTTGCTGTCCGCCACTTTTCCTCCGGCCCGCATCATGAGAAGGTAGGGTGGAGGTGTAAGACCGTATTTCGAGAAAATTTCGTTTGCCGATTCTTTGATTGGAATAGAGAAGTTTATTGCATTGATAAGTCCCGATACGCTTCCTTCTATTTCGGCTTCTTCGGGTACGTATTCTCTATATTTTTTTATGATGTCGGTAACCGGGAATGTTATGTGCGCATCGTAACCGTCAGGCGATTTTATGATTGTACGTCCGTTGGCAATAGCATTTTCTATATAAGGTGCATTTGTCGATATGATATGATTGATTGTCGGTACCTCGTTGCTGGATACCATTACGGATGTCGTCGTTTTGTTTACTACGAGAGGGTGAGTTCCTTCTTCGGTCGTAATGTCTTCGTCTTCTTCCAGACCGTCAGATCCGTCGCTATTATATACGTACGTGCCGTGATATATTTTGATTACGGAAGAGAGGACATTGACCAGAACACCTTTTCCATAGGTGTTTGTCACATATACGCCTGGGAAAAAGTCTATAATATCGTTTTCTGTCAATAGTCCGTCTTTATCATTATACAGTTTGAAGAATTCTTGAGCCAATTCTTTAGATGTATGTCCGGGACGTGCCAATTTGATCTTTATAAATCGGGAGCCACTGCTATCGATTAATGAATCCGGATAACTTTGTAGTGATGTCGTATAAATTTGTTTTCCGAGAATATCTTCTGCATTATAGTAGTCCGAAGGATCCAAGTTACTGTATATAGGTTTTTCCAGAACTTTGTTCAGGGGATATACACTTACCTGCATGGGGGTCAGAGAGTCTCCCAAGAAACTGTTTGATAAAAATCCGAGCTCAAGAACGATAGAATCCAACATGTTTTCCGTAACCAGTCGAGTGTCGAATTTCGCAATCGGTCTCATTTGGCTAAGAAAATCTGCCCGTATCGATCCGTAATCTTCTATATCGATGGCGCCGAGCATCTGGATAATGGTTCGATTTGTTACCGGACCGGCAGTTACCGAGTATACCGAGTCGTTCGTCGTATATGCGAAAGAATTATCTACTTTAATAGAAATAATCGTATCATCAATCGATGTCCCTATTTGGTTGATGCTGTCATTACAAGAAGTTGTCAGAACAATCAGGACAAGTGGCAATAACCAATTTAACTTCATACAGTCTTATTATTTGTGAGCATTTTCCCATACAACATCATAAAATTCGTTGTATGCGTCGATATAGTTTTCCTCATTTTGATAAGGTAAAAACGGAATTCCTTCCTTTTTAGTATATTCAAGAATATCCGGTTGCATTATTTCGCTGGCTTGGATAACGCCATCCGAAAAATGTATTGCTAATTTAGTGAGTTCGGAAAAATCTATCGGTTTGTCGGCAAACGGCAAATCTTCTTTCTGAATACCCTCTAATAAAAGTTTATCGGTAAAAGAGGCCGGGAAAGGCGTCTTAAAACTATTGTTATAAGAAGAATAGATAACTTTGGTGTCTCTGAAACAAGGATCGTCGGCATAAGCTTTTTTGATGTAGAGGGGTGCTAAAGCCGTCATCCAGCCATGGCAATGAATAATGTCAGGAACCCAGCGAAGTTTTTTTACGGTTTCCATTACGCCCCGTACAAAAAAGATACTCCGTTCATCGTTATCCTCAAAGCTGTTTCCGTTTTCATCCTCGGTCGTAAATTTCCGTTGAAAATAATCTTCGTTGTCGATAAAATAGACTTGCATACGGGCTGCCTGTATAGATGCAACTTTTATAATCAGCGGATGATCGGTATCGTCGATAATGAGATTCATGCCAGAGAGCCTTATCACCTCATGTAACTGATTTCTCCGTTCATTGATATTTCCGTATTTGGGCATGAATGTCCTTATTTCACGGCCTTTTTCTTGAACTCCCTGAGGAAGATAGCGACAAATGTTTGCTATTTCCGATTCGGGCAAATAAGGAGTTATCTCTTGTGCAATAAATAATACCTTGGTGGCTTTCATTTTATAAATTCTTCTTATCTCAATATTATTCTGCAAAGATAATAAAAAAATTGCTCAAATATAGATTGATTTTTGATGAATAATGCAAGCAGCGGGAAATGAAGGGGGTGGTATAACTTTATTTTGTATTCTTTATTAGATCTTATTATTCGTTTTGGTGAAAGTTTAGAAAATCGATTGCTGTATTATTGAATATGGCTTTTGATAGGGGCATGTTTCAATTTTTATGTTGTTTGAGCAATGGTTTTTTGACCGGGAGAATATAGACTCTTGGCGTTTTTTTTTGTTACAATAGAGAGGCTCTGTTAAAGAGGTACAACGTATTTTTTTGAGAAATGTAAGTTGGCCGAGATCATAAATGAAAGTATGTATAGGATTGGAACAAATTTTCGGTTTTGAACGGTCTGGCTTTAGTGGTAGAGTTGTTCTTTGGAATGAAAAAGAATTTTTCGAAAACAAGGAGAGGCGTTGTAAAGAATATGTTTGTTTGCATGTCTGCGCTGAACAATAAATTTGCAGCCCGATGATGGGGCTGCAAACTTATTGTTTATAAAAATTGAGAAAGAGGTACTGTCTTATTAAAGGCCGAGCTTTCTATTCCTGTTTTTTTAGCCATTTGTCTGCAAATTTAATAAAGCATTCCCAGTCGTAGTCGGTTACGTCATGGATGCCGGTACGAATATGATATCCTACTCTTTCCATTATCGGCGTATTGACTGCGGGCATTTCTGCAGATGGTATGCCTTTATATCCGTAGCATTTATACACTTCAGAAGCATACCATGCCGACAGAAATTCTCCTTTGGGGTCGGCCCAGAGATCTTTTTCGGCACTGGCAACATATAGCGGTCTTGGTGCGACAAGAGCCAGAAGTTCGTGTTGGTCTACGGGAAGCTTGTCTTCATTCCATCTATATTTTAAAAAATTCTTACAGAACCAATGAGGAAATATTTTTGTGATTTCGTTTACCGTTTCCCCGATTCTACGCATCGACAGAGCTGCACCACCACAGCCCGAATTGTTTGAGATGACGATAGCAAATCTTGTATCTTGCGCTCCGGCCCATAATGCCGCTTTGCCCAGACGGGAATGTCCGGCGATAATCACTTTAGAGGCATCGATGTCTTTGTCACTTTCCAGATAATCCATAGCCCGTTGATATCCCCATGCCCATGCACTTATTGCCAATCCCCCGTCATTCGGAACATCAGAAAAACTTTTGTATCCGAAAAGCGGAAGAATACTTTCTGTGAAGTTCTCTTTTTGGTCGAGGTAGAAATCCCAATAATGAATAGTGGCAACTCCGTATCCGGCATCGATAATTTTCTCGATAGGCCAGCGGCTTATCTGATTCCCGCGTGGATTTTTTGAATATTGCGAAAAAGTAATCTCCGGATCTGTCGATACAGTCTGGTTTCCTTGAAAATTAAAATGCAGGAATACGGGGACTTTTTCTTCCGATTTGGGCAGATATATAAGCATCAGTGCTTTCCTTTCGACTCCGCCGTTCTTAAATAAGATCTCTACTTGCTTTCTTTTTGCTTTTCCTTGACAGGCCTTGCTGCTTTCCTCAAGAATGTTGTAAGAAACTTCGATCTTTTTGTCGGGTAACTTTCCGTAAATTTCTTTCGTAAATATATCTATCAGTTCTGCCCTTCTGTATTTTTCCCAATCGTTGGCGTTGGTTATGCGTTTCCCGTTTTTTGTGACAAGAACTTCAGGAAGAGTGTATGGCGGAATTTTGTTTTCATCATAGTTTGCTTCTTTCTGGTTTTGTGGATAAA
This sequence comes from uncultured Bacteroidales bacterium, assembly GCA_949297285.1. Lineage (GTDB taxonomy): Bacteria > Bacteroidota > Bacteroidia > Bacteroidales > Coprobacteraceae > Coprobacter. Next base: position 16,175 of record CASFRL010000138.1, on the reverse strand, counting down.
GATCGAAAACTGTTCCCAAACAAAAAACCGTTATTAAAGCAAAAATCTGTAAGTGTTTCATCGTGGTATTGGTATTAAATTATTTCATTTCCAAAATAATAAAAAAAACATCTTAGGTTTTTAAATATTTAGAAGTATTAATATGCTTTCTGGTTTTTTCAGATAAAAATACAGCCGAAATGTCATTTTTGACTTATAAGATGACTGCTTTTTTAATTTTCTTGTCGGAATACTTCGTGATATGGGTTTTATTTATTTTTTTTGCACCGATTTTTAAAGATATAGAAATGGAAGTTATTACTAAAATCGCTGATTTACAGAAAAAAATCGCTGATTTACGTGCTGCAGGCAGCAGTATAGGTTTTGTCCCGACTATGGGAGCATTACATAACGGACATCTTCAATTGGTGAAGAGGTGTGTTGAAGAGAACGATATTTGCGTGGTTAGTGTATTTGTGAATCCGACGCAGTTTAACGACAAAAATGATTTATTGCATTATCCCCGTACGTTGGATGCCGATTGCAAGTTGCTCGAATCGGCCGGATGCGCGATTGTTTTTGCTCCCGAAGTTGAAGAAATGTATCCGGTCGAAGATACGCGGGTATTCAATTTAGGAAAGGTAGCGGAAGTTATGGAAGGGAAATACCGTCCGGGACATTTTAATGGAGTTGCCCAGATCGTAAGCAAGTTGTTCGATGCAGTACGGCCGGATAAAGCATATTTTGGTGAAAAAGATTTCCAGCAGATTGCTGTTATACGCTCGATGGTGAAACTGTTGAATTCTCCGGTACAAATTGTCGCTTGTCCTATTGTGCGCGAAGCAGATGGCTTGGCATTGAGCAGCCGAAATTTGCGTTTAACCCCCGAACAGAGAAAAAATGCAGTCAATATATCTCAGACTTTATTTAAAAGTCGTACCTTTGCCGAGCAACATTCAGTAAATGAAACGATAGAGTATGTAGTAAATACCTTGAATGCTGTTCCGGATTTGAGAGTCGAATATTTTGAAATTGTAGACGGAGACTCCTTGCTTTCGGTAAAAGAGTGGGCTGATTCGGATTATATTGTAGGGTGTATTACTGTATATTGCGGAGAAGTAAGATTGATCGATAACATAGTTTATCGTCATAGATAGAAACCAAACCTAAACTTTAAAAAGAACCAAAAATGCTGGTAGAGGTAGTAAAATCGAAAATACACAGAGTTACGGTTACTCAAGCCGATTTGAATTATATCGGTAGCATTACGATCGATGAAGATCTGATGGATGCTGCCAATATAATAGCCAATGAAAAAGTATATATTGTAAACAATAACAATGGCGAACGTTTCTCTACCTATGTGATTAAAGGAGAACGAGGCTCTGGAGTTATTTGTTTGAATGGTGCCGCTGCCCGTAAGGTGCAACCGGGCGATGTAGTTATTATCATGGCCTATGCAATGATGGATTTTGAGGAGGCAAAACAATTCACCCCGGCAGTGATATTCCCTGATACCAAAACAAACAAGTTGATTTAGACGAATAAAGCCCGATCGAGCATATTTTTGAAAACCCGTCATATATTTGATGGGTTTTTTTACTTTGACGGTTCGTAAAGATTATGTACACTCGAAAAGAAATCTGGAAAATATCTTATCCTATTTTGATCAGTCTCATTGTTCAGAATCTGATCAACATCACCGATACGGCCTATTTGGGACGTGTCGGTGAAATCGAGTTGGGAGCCTCTGCTCTGGCCGGAGTCTTTTATATGGCCATATATATGATAGGATTCGGATTCAGCATCGGTTCGCAGATTCTTATCGGTAGGCGGAATGGCGAACAACGTTACGAGAGCATAGGAGCCATAGTGATACAAGGGAGTATGTTCCTGGTTGTTTTAGCTTTTGCCTTATTCGGCATCTCTCATTTTTATGCACCTTATCTAATGCGGAGGATCATCTCTTCCGAAGTCGTTTTCAGTGCCACGATGCAATATCTCGATTATCGCATCTATGGTCTTTTCTTTTCTTTTATATCGGTGATGTTCCGCGCATTTTATGTCGGGATAACCCGAACGAGGATATTGACGGTAAATGCTTTGGTAATGGCTGTCGCCAATATCATTTTTAACTATATGCTGATATTCGGGAAGTGGGGATGTCCTCAAATGGGAATAGCTGGAGCGGCTCTGGGATCGGTACTTTCCGAAGCACTCTCGTTACTCTTTTTTATTATCTATACGGTATATAAGACCGATACCGGCAAATATGCCTTTACCCGAATAAGGCATTTCGACATTAGAATAATAGCTCGGATATTGAATATTTCGATATGGACGATGATACAGTCGTTTTTGCCGATCTTTACCTGGTTCTTTTTCTTTATTGCCATGGAACATTTGGGCGAAAGGCCTCTGGCCATATCCAATATTGTACGTAGTGTATCGACGCTGTTTTTTATGCCGGTAAATGCTTTTGCCGTAACGGCAAGTTCATTGGTGAGCAATGCTATCGGTGCCGGGAAATATGACGAAGTCGTACCCTTAAGTCGTCGGATAATAAATCTTTGTTATATGGTGATTATTCCGATGATGGCTTTTGTATATTTGGTGCCTGAGGTTGTTTTAAGAATATATACCGACTCGCTATCCTTGATTCAAGATAGTATTCCGGCACTCTATGTAATGTTGGGGTACTATATTATTGCCGTGTCAGGTTGCATCATATTCAATACCATGTCGGGAACCGGAAACACCCGTTCGGCTTTGCTGGTCGAGTTGATGACGGCAATAGTATACGTATTGGCAATTTATATCCTGATTATTCGTTTACGTCCCGCTATTGCCTTGTGCTGGATTGTCGAATATATTTATTGGGCTTCATTACTGCTCTTTTCATTTATATATTTGAAAAAAGCCGACTGGAGAAGTAAAAAGATATAGATAATCTCAACCTTTTTTGTATTTTTGCATCCGACAGAAATAAAAAAAGAAATAAACACAAAAATATAACCATGTTTGAGAATTTAAGTGACAGACTTGAACGGTCGTTTAAAATATTAAAAGGTGAAGGCAAAATTACTGAAATTAATGTTGCAGAAACCTTAAAAGATGTGCGGAAAGCTTTGCTCGATGCCGATGTCAACTATAAAGTTGCCAAGCAATTTACCGATACGGTTAAGGCCAAGGCGTTAGGTATGAATGTCCTCACTGCCGTAAAGCCGAGTCAGTTGATGGTGAAGATCGTTCATGATGAGTTGGCGTTACTTATGGGGGGCGATTCTGTCGATATCAACATCGTAGGATCTCCGGCCGTAATATTGATGTCGGGGTTGCAAGGTTCCGGTAAAACGACATTCTCCGGTAAGTTGGCTCAATTGCTGAAAGGGAAACGGGGTAAAAAACCTTTGCTGGTAGCTTGTGACGTATATCGTCCCGCTGCAATTGAACAGTTGAAAGTATTAGGCGAACAGATCGGTATTCCCGTTTATAGTGAGCCGGATTGTAAAAACCCGGTCCAAATAGCGCAAAATGCCATTAAGCAAGCCCGTCAGGACGGACAAGATCTGGTTATTGTCGATACGGCCGGTCGTCTTGCTGTCGATGAGGAGATGATGCGCGAGATAAAAGCGATCAAAGATGCCATAAATCCGAATGAAATATTGTTTGTCGTCGATTCGATGACCGGACAAGATGCCGTCAATACGGCAAAAGAATTTAACGATCGTCTCGATTTCACGGGAGTCGTGCTTACCAAGCTCGATGGCGATACCCGAGGGGGAGCGGCGTTATCGATTCGTACAGTAGTCAACAAGCCTATAAAATTTGTAGGAACCGGAGAGAAGATGGATGCTTTGGATGTCTTTCATCCGGCACGTATGGCCGACCGTATTCTCGGTATGGGAGATATCGTTTCTTTGGTAGAACGGGCGCAAGAACAATATGACGAAGAAGAGGCCAAACGCCTGCAAAAGAAGATTGCCAAAAATCAGTTCGATTTCAATGATTTTATCGGGCAGATACAACAAATCAAGAAGATGGGTAATCTGAAAGATTTGGCATCCATGATTCCGGGTGTAGGTAAAGCGATCAAAGATATAGATATCGATGATAATGCATTTAAAAGCGTCGAGGCGATCATTTACTCGATGACTCCGAAAGAGAGAAGCAATCCCGAATTGCTCAATGGCAGTCGTCGACAGAGAATAGCACGAGGCAGCGGAACATCGATACAGGAAGTAAACCGGTTGATAAAACAATTTGATCAGACACGGAAAATGATGAAAATGGTTGCCGGTGGAAAAATGGGGAAAATGATGCCCCGATTCAAACGATAATAAAAGAAAAAGGAGAGGAGAAAGATTTTGCTTTCTCCTCTCTTTATTTTGTAATATGAGTAGAGTCTATTATATTTGTTTTGATTGATAATCATAAAAGAATTTGAACAGTATGCAGTTAATCGACGGGAAAGCCATTGCAGATCAGGTAAAAAAGGAAATTGCTCAAGAGGTTGAGCAAATCAAGGCAGCAGGAGGTAAAATTCCTCATTTGGCAGCTGTGTTGGTAGGTCATGACGGAGGGAGCGAAACCTATGTCGCTCACAAGGTAAAGGCTTGTGAACAGTGTGGATTTAAATCGACACTGATTCGTTTTGAGAATGATGTAACAGAAGAAGAGTTGCTCAAAGAGGTAGATCGGTTGAATAATGATGAAGATATCGATGGATTTATCGTGCAACTTCCTTTGCCCAAGCATATTTCTGAACAAAAGATCATTGAGGCGATCGATTATCGGAAAGATGTTGACGGATTTCATCCGATTAATGTAGGACGTATGTCTATCGGGTTGCCATGTTTCGTATCGGCGACACCTGCCGGGATTATGGAGCTTTTGAAGCGTTATAATATCGATACAAAAGGAAAACATTGCGTTGTGTTGGGACGAAGCAATATCGTAGGGAAACCGGTTGCCACATTGATGATGCAAAAAGCCAATCCGGGAAATGCGACTGTTACCGTATGCCACAGCTATTCTGAAAATCTGAAAGAGATGTGTTTGCAGGCAGACATTATCATTGCGGCGTTGGGGGTTCCGGAATTCTTGAAAGGAGATATGGTAAAAGAAGGTGCTACCGTTATCGATGTTGGTACGACAAGAGTTCCATCCGATAAAACAAAATCGGGCTTTAAACTGACCGGAGACGTAAAATTTGACGAGGTGGCACCGAAATGTGCTTATATTACTCCTGTGCCCGGAGGTGTTGGTCCTATGACTATCGTTTCATTGATGCGCAATACTTTATTGGCCGGCAAAAAAGCCATATATAAAGATTGAATCTAAAGAAGAAAAGCAATAAGCCGTATGATCCTGCTTTGAATATTTTGAATTTAAAGCAGGATCATTTATTTTTATAACCGGTATAAAATGTCTATTTATGAAAACTCGCCTGTTATTTCTGTGCCTTTTTGTCTCGGTGCTTGGACATTTGCGGGCACAACAACGGATTACGCTTTTGTTTGCAGGAGATGCCATGCAGCATTTGGCGCAAATAGAAGATGCCCGTACTCCAGCGGGGTATGATTATGATTCGTGCTTTGTGCAAGTCAAAGAAGAGATACAATCGGCAGGATTAGCGGTTGTCAATCTTGAAGTTCCGTTAGGAGGTGCTCCTTATTCCGGTTATCCACAGTTTTGCGCACCGGATGCTTTTGCCGAAGCCCTCAAAGAATCAGGATTTGATTTGTTCTTGATCGCTAATAACCATTGTCTCGACAGACGGGAAAAAGGCTTGGAGCGTACAATACGGCAGTTAGATTCGTTGAGTGTCTTTCATACGGGGACATATTGCTCTGCAAGAGAACGACAGCGATTACATCCTTTATTGTTAAGAAAAAACGGGATCAGATTGGCATTCTTGAACTATACTTATGGAACGAACGGCATACAGGTGCGACCTCCTTATCTCGTTAATTATATACATACAGAAACTATTGTCAAAGATATAGAGATTGCCAAGAAAAACGGCGCAGACGTGATTATTGTGTGTCCTCATTGGGGAGAAGAGTATCGCTCTTTGCCCAATATCGCTCAAAAAAGGTTAGCCGATACACTGGTCGAAGCCGGAGCCCATCTCGTAATCGGAGCTCATCCGCATGTGATACAGCCGATAGAGGCCCGTTGCGATTCTTTGGGGAGAATAACGTCGGTAATTGCTTATTCTTTGGGCAATTTTATTTCCAATATGAAAACCCAGACGACCATGGGAAGTATTATTTTCAAGGTTGATTTGGTAAAAAACGGTACAACGGATATTCGTATCGAGAATCCTCGTTATGCCCTGATATTTACCCGTCGTCCGGTTCATGTACCGGGAGGTGGTTTTCAAGTAATTCCGGCAACCCGATACTTATCCGAAAAAGATTCTGTCCCTTCATCCTTAATGATTCCATTGACTCGTTTTGTTCAAGATTCGAGGGCTCTTTTCAAGCAATATAATAAGGGATCGGTTACCGAATATAGTTTTTAGAATCGTATAGCTTTTTAGATAAGAGCGATTGGAAAAGAAAACCGATATATCGATATTAAAAAAATGAGGTCTGCTATTGTATATTTCAAAAACGAATACTATCTTTGCATCGCAATTGAAAAATGGTGAATGTAGCTCAGTTGGTTAGAGCATTGGATTGTGGTTCCAAGGGTCGTGGGTTCGAGCCCCATCTTTCACCCGTTTTATTAGAAAATTGAAAAAAGGTCGAGATTTATTCCCGACCTTTTTTGTTATCCGGATATATATTTCCCGATTTTGGGGATCTTATGAATTACCATTGTCAATAAAAGAGATAGAGCCAGACAAAGAGATACCAATATGGGTATTCCTATTGCCGGATGCAGGTAATACATATATTTAATCCAATAGATCGGTTTTAATTGTTCCAGTACATATACATGGCACAAATAGATTCCGTAACTGTATATACATATCCATTTCCCGATCATCCGCTCTTTTTTAAAATTAGTATATCTGAATAATAAGAAAATCCCGGTAGCCATTAATACGGCTGTCGGAGAAAGACAATTAAAGAGCATTTCATCGACTTTTCCCTGATACAGACATAGCAGATAAGTGCCGAATAATGTTGAAAGAACTCCGGTAACAATAGTAACGATAGCAATTCGGCGCATGACGAGGTCGCGTTTGTGAAAATCTTTTATCGACAGATAATACCCCGCAATAACATATCCCAGATAATAGAAATATTCGATGTTGAGATTTTTTATGAGTTTGTCAGATATTCCGTTCAGTCTGAGGAAAAGCAATAGTATCCATAAAAGCAGCAATGTTTGAATACCGTTTACCGACACATTTTGTATCCATATTCGTATTATGGGAATTGTCAAATATATTCCGACAAGCATATATATATACCAGAGATGGTAACTGCTGCCCGAGCACATCTCCCGTAAGAATCTGGCAAATTTATCGGAAGTCGAGATGTCGGCAGGAAGATTTTGGAAATAATATATGACCGACCATAATAGAAAAGGTGCCAGTATACGATGTAGTCTTTTTTTGTAAAAACTGTTTATCGTTTCTTCCTTGGGTATCAGCAAAGCTCCGGAAATCATTAAGAATATCGGAACTCCGAATCTTGAAACCGAATCGAAAAAAGTTGCAATCCACCAAGTCTCACTGCCTATGGGCTTATGATAAAAAAGAGTGCTTGATGTGTGTATTGTAATAACCGCAATTGTCGCTAATACTCTTAATTTGTTGTAATATAATGTATTGCTTGACATAAGCATTTGTTCTGACAATTTAAAATAGGTCGCAAAGATAGATATTTCTATGAATAGGATTGTCTTTTGAGTAAGAGCAAAATTTAAATAGAAAAACCTTCGGAAAAATCTTTCCGAAGGTTTTTGTGACTCCGACAGGATTCAAACCTGTAACCTTCTGATCCGTAGTCAGATGCTCTATTCAGTTGAGCCACGGAGCCATTTGCGACTGCAAAGATATAAATAATTTTTGTTTTACAAGTAATAAATCAAGTTTCTTTTTTTGCTTTTAGAAAAAATCTTTCGTCTCAAGTCGGCATAGATTTAGCTCCATTTCTTGCAACGGATGGATATTTGCTAATTTATATGCTCATTAATGGGATAGGGTAATATTTTTTACTCATCTGTTTCATCTCCCATTGCCGGAAGCTTTCTTGTTTTATTTATACTTGAGCAATACGAGGGATACCACAAGTGGTATCCCTCGTATTTTCTCCCCATTGGGGTATGTTCTGTCATAAGGTCTGTCTGTTAATGCTTAGTCTTGAGAAATAAGAACGGGGTAACCGCCATTCTTGTCGACTTCGAAACGATAGGTGCAGAGGTTGTCGTTCGCGCTATTCCACGTGTCTATTGCATTGTTCAGGGCATCGACTGTTGTTTGGCTCTTTAGTTCAGCCTCGCTCTTGGTGGTACAGTCAGGAAACGCAATATCTTTATAAGCATCCCTGTCATAATTGCCTCCCGAATAACCAATACCTATACGGTTATCTGCCGTCAGCCAATAGCAAGTATTAAATCTTGTATTTTCCACAGCAGAAGGGCCCGAAGCCATAGCACCAATCGCATAAACATCCTCGTTATTGTTGGTTGCATCATAACAAGCTGTTACTATGATCTTAAACGAAGCATTGCCGATTACCCCTGCTGCATTTCTCGTTTCCAAAGGAACCGTTATTGTACCGGTATTGTAACATGCAATAATTGTATTACTATCAAGGCCTCCAGTTACGCCACCTATGGTATTATCTTTATTTTGGCAAACTATATCTCCTGTGTTATAACAGCCTATTATATGACTACTAATACTAAAACCTACTACACCGCCTATTGTTTGAGACTGCACCACATTGATTGATCCGCCTGGAGATGCCAAATTGCCGCATCCTATGATTGCACTATTCATTTGAATACATCCGACTACACCGCCTATATAATCAAAAACCTCGTTTGCCTCGCTCATGACGCTCCCTTTGAAAGTGCAATTCTTAATAGTGCCATTATTGCATACACCCACTACGCCACCTATTCCATTTGTAAACCCATCCTGATCCGATCTTTTGCTTACTCTATGCACGGTACCTTCTACGTTAAGATTAGATACCGTACCATTATTTACTATACAGAATAAACCGATATTTTTGTATTGCGATTCATCTACGATATTCAATCCGCGTACACTATTATTTTGCCCATCGAATGAGCCTGAAAAATATTCAATCGGTTTAAATTCCGTATCTGTTAGATCAATATTATTTGTCAGTATAAAATAGATATCAGAGAAAGTCTTGTCGGGACTATTTTGTTCCGAAAAAATGATAAAGTCTTCTGTTGAAGTGATTTGATAGGGGTCGCTCGTTGTTCCGCTCCCGTAGAAAAGAGAGAGGTTCAAATGGTAGGTTTCGATTACTTTGCCATTTTCGCTCAAAGTTACTTCCAGTATCGCAGGATCGATGTTAGGTTCAAGTTTGATCGTATTGTTTTCTATCTTTGTCGACCATCCATCTCCTTCAAGTATATGTGTAGAAACTTGCATGTTTTCTGGTGCGGAGAAAGTCAACTCGCCATCCGTTACTATGATCTTGGTGACTAAATCGGTCAAGGGTTGTCCGTTTTGCATAAATATTAATCCTCTTGATAGATAGTTTGGTATCTCGATTTCATCTCCGTTTGTCAGTGTGAATATGTAATACAAATTGTCTTCAGAGAGTTCGGGGCTTTTTGGAAGAAAGAATCTCCTGCATCGCCGGTTGCCTTTACACCGGTCGAATTCCAGAGGTTACCGCCGTCGGTAGATATTTCCCAGAAGCCGGTATCTTCATTGATGCGCACTTGTGGGGCAATGGCATCTGTACCTTTGTTCCCTGTTTCTCCTTTTTCTCCGGTCACTGGCATTTTGTTGCCGTTGTCGAGCAGCCATTCGCCGTTCACGGTCCAGTAGTATTTCCCGTCGGTATCCTGTTTCGCGCTCACGATGGGCGTATCTCCGTTATCTCCTTTTTCTCCATGCTTGATGGTTATAGAACCGCTTTTCAGGAATGTGATTATATATCCTGTTTCGTCAGTAAGGGCCGTTACTCCTGTGACATAATCTTTGTCTTCAAGGGCTTCGATCAAACTTTGCAGGGATTGAATATTCGTTTCGAGGTTACTCAATCTCTGGTCTTGTTTCTGCAATTCTTTGCGGATGTCGTCGATGTCTTCTTTCATGCAGCTGCCCATACCGAAAAATATGCCCGTCAACAGCAGAACTGCCCAGATTTTTCTTATTTCCTTCATATCGCTTTTTTATTATAAATAATCCTTTTTTATCTCTCTATTTGATATGCCATACCACACCGATTTGCGGTATCCATAAAGCGTTCTGTTTTGTTTTGCCGAACGGGGTACGGATACCGTCGAAATGGTTGTCAGTTATCCAGATTAGCGAGTTTTTCAGTTGCAGGTCTATATCTTGGATTATGCGGTAGCGCAGAGATAATGCGCCGCCTAATCCTAATGAAATTTTATCGGGTTCGGTTACACCGTCCGAATAACGTTTATCTCCCTCTTTCGTGTAGATGTCTGCCGAGAAGAACTGTCCGTATACTGTCGGAGATACCCATGCCGTAAAGCGATGTTCGGCGGCACGTTTACTGAATATCCGGTTGATATTCACATCAAGGCTTAATCCTGCGTTCACGAGCGATACTTTCGAGTAGAGATCGCCGTAACGTTGCATGGCTTGTTCTTGTGGTACATACCATGTCATGCCATCAGGGGCGAGCAAGTAATCCTGTGCGTAATCCCAAGCACCGAGTTTTCCGCTTGCATAATCTGCCGAGAGTGATATGGTCAGCAGCTCAGAGATGCGGTAACCTCCCTGTACCTATATAGGTTTTGCTTGCCGACATGGAGAGCATATCACCCCAGAAAAACGGAATACCAACGTTCAACCCTATATTCCAACGGGAATGTGAGGACTGCGGCACGGCGGAAGATTGCTCTTCGGTTTGTGTGATTGTGTCAATGTCTTGTTGGGATTTTGATTGTTCCTGCTGTGCAGGGGGAGCGGGTGTGTCTGTGTCTGTGTCAGCTTGATCTGTTTCATCGTTTTGTTTCTGCTGTACAGGAGGTTCGGGCGTGTTTGCGTCTGGCCGGACTGTTTCATCGTTTTGTGGTTGCGGTGATAAGGCTACCGGCAATAAGCCCAACATATCTACGTGGCGAGCCATCGAGTCGTTTGCGGCTTCGGTATCTATGCCACGCCCTTCGGTGGTGATGCGCTCTGCAGCGACACCTTTACGCACAAGATAGCGGCTAAGAGTTACGGCGCGCCGTGCCGAAATGCGCAAGTTAATTTCTTCGGACCCGGTCTTGTCAGCCCAGCCTACGAGGTGAATCTTCAGTTCGGGGTTTTTCAATGCCCAACGCAGAAAGTCGCCGGCTTTGCGGTATTCGCTCTTTTCGATCCATTCGCTGTTATTACGGGAAAAGTAGATACGCGTGTGCAGCACTACCGAATCTTTTCTCGCTTCCGAAGGTTCTTCGGAAGCCTGCATCACCCCGGTAAAAGGCAGACAAACCGCAACAATTAATAGTTTCTTCAGAATGCCCATATACTCTATCGTTAAAATTAAGTTTGTTGATATTTTGCCTATGGATATAAAAAGATATGAAACAGCTTTTCTTTATGTATTCTGAATATCTGTTTATGCCATAGACGATAGACAAAGTCTTTAATCCATGAAATTGTTATACAAATATAAAATATTTATATAATGATAAAATGTTTTTTTAAAAACATAAGAAATTTTAATCATTTTAAGAATGTTATGTTTGGCCAGCTACGTATTGCTGATCTGTTCGATTCGATCGGTTTTCGACCTGTTCCGGCACCTAATTTTTTTCGATACGGTTTCGATCGGGACATTTTGCAACAGGCAGACCGAAGTAATGAATGTGTACCTCCCGATGAACAAAAGATAATGTCAAGGAAAGCCTGGCATATTGTACGGTTGTTGGCAACGATACCCGGAACGAGTTAAGTTTTGGAAAACAAGCAAAAATATGTTGATTGAGAAATTCGAGTCTTGTTACTATTGTCTCGATTTTGTAGCGTTAAATCGAGAGGGTTTTATTCCAAGAATTTCGGATTATACAGCAATAGCCCTAATCCGATACCGAAATTCCAGTTCTTTTTGGGATAGCTATAATGGTTGGTATAGATACTGACCGAAGCAAAAGGCAGGTTATACACCAATGCTACTTCGCCCATGTATTTAAATGAGTTCATAAAACGTCCGTAATAGGGGAGATTGTTTTTCCCCGGTTTGATTTCGAAAAATGGAACGAATCCGTACAATTCGGTCCGCAGTTGCAGGTTGTTGATGATTTTCCAGATCGGAAGAATTCCTGCAGCAATGTATTGATTGGCCCGAAAAGCTTCGTTAAATACTGTTTTGCTATGTGGAGTAGGCGTAAATGCCGGAGCTTGAATGATCGTAGCCGTATAATTGCTGAAAAAGTTTTTACTGGAGATGACCATTTCGCCATGTATTCCGAGCGTGAATTTAGGTGTCGTATTGAAATACTGGTCATACGTACCCGAAAGTTGCAGCCAGGAATGGGTTGCATTTTCGGTATGCAAATCAGGATTTGACGGTCTGAATGTCTCTTGTCCATAAACAGCTTCTCCGATCACCGAAACCCGACTCCCTGCAATAGGAAACATAAAACTGTTCAATGTATTTTTTTCAAAGCGCAATGATCCCATTACCAATTTATAAGAACTCTTGTCAGACTCGATTTGTGAATAATCGACGGTTTTCGATTGATAGTATCTGTCGTATAAATATCCGTAACCCAATGTTACTTCGGTTTTGGCATTTGTAAGGAACGGAAGCCCCATACGCAGTTTTATATAATTTTCGTTTTGAGAAATAAACGTGGGAGACTCTTCTATCTGAAAGAGTTTTTCGCTTTCGTAATATTTCTTTTTGGAAACTACCCCGATCAGTTTGAGATACATCGGTATTGTTCCCGGTAACTCGAAACGTGCCGAAGCTAATCCTGTATTATAAGATCTCCCGAATTGACCGTTTATGTCGAAATCCAGAGAATAGAGGCTTAACGTTCTGTATTTGGCGCCCAAATAGATCAGGTTGGTATTCCCCGAAGAGATGTATCCTCCCAGTCCGATCGCCACATTGTCTTCAAGTTTTGTATTGAGCAGGAGATCAAAATTCCCGCTTTTTTCATTATATACAGCATGAGGAATGAGGTCTGATATTTTTGAGTCGGACAATAGTTTATAGTAAGATTGTTTTACATCTTCCTGATCGAGGAGTTTGTCTTCGTCCACTTGAAATTGTTTACGAATATAATTTTGTTGGGAGTGGTTTCCTCCTTTGATCGATATGTTCTCAAATATAAGTTCCGGGGTTTTGCTTTTGAATATCATCCGCTGAAGTTTTCGGGTCTCGGCCGGTAATTCGCGAGGAATGCGAGATTTTATGGAATCCATCATCGATATGGCTTTGTCGTATCCGATTTTGAAAATCTGGTCGGCTTTAGGAAAATCGAGGAGATTATACTCTTTTAAATTGAAATTGATCAAAATGCCATCTTCCTCATTAATCTGATAATCGGTTTTTTGCATAACCATATTCTCGATTTGAGCCATGAGATTGTCTTCTTTGGGCTTTTCCGGATTCGAAGAAACGTTGCTCCCGATGATAATGTCTGGATTAAAGTCCTTCTTCATCACGTCTATCGGAAAGTTGTTGTAAATGCCTCCGTCATAAAGTAAGACACTGTCTATTTCGATAGGTTTGAATACAAACGGAAAACTCATCGAGGCTCGCACCGCATCACCCAAATCTCCCTTTTCGAATATAACCGGGCGTTTGTGGTAAACGTCGGAAGCTACCGCACGGAAAGGTACGAACAAGTTGTTGAAATCTCCTTTCGATTGTGCTGTATAAGGTGCAAAAATACGCATGAATGCCAGATTCATGGGGAGAGGATTTATTAAACTTTGAGGGAGAAAGTGTGGGGTTATTTTGCTGGAATCCTTTAATCCGATTTTGAAAGAGGCAAATTCCGGAGTCTGGTCTGGCTTTTTGAAATAATAGATATATTTTTCGTCCATTTTTCCGGTCGACCAAGAGGCAAAATCTTCGGATTTTATCAATTCGATCATTTCGGCCGGAGTATATCCCATGGCATACAGTGCGCCGACAATAGCCCCTATTGAAGTTCCTGCAATATAGTCGATAGGAACATTGTTCTCTTCAAGAGCTTGAATAATTCCGATATGAGCGATTCCTTTTGCACCGCCTCCGCTGAGAACCAATCCGACAGTTTGAGAAAAAGAAGCGGATGAGCATGTCAGAAATGCGGTGATTATAAGAATAAATCTTTTCATATCGGTAATATGTATCAAAAAGAATGACCTCCCAAATGTACAGAATTTTTTTAGGAAAAACCTTTAATGATAAAATGATTTTGAGGTCTTGTCCCGATTGATGTTTTAAACTTCGGAAAATAAGACTGCCTGTTTAACGCTATGCCCGTTTTTATTGTTTCCGAAGTTCGCATATTGACGCCTGTCTTGAAAAATGCAATTCGGACAATATAACGGAGAATAACCGTATTTTATAAGAGAAAATATCTGATCGGATACAAAAAATTATCTGACGTCGAAATATTTTTCGGGCTATATTTTATTGTCACCGATATAAGAGTCCTTGAATCCCAGAAAATAGAGTACGCCGTCGAGGCCTATCGTTGAGATCGATTGAGATGCGTTTTCTTTGACTTTCGGTTTGGCATGATATGCAATACCCAATCCGGCAATGTTGAGCATCGGTAAATCGTTTGCTCCATCACCGACAGCGATGGTTTGAGCAATATCTACATTTTCTACTTGGGCGATAAGCCGCAATAGTTCTGCTTTGCGTTTTCCGTCAACAATGTCGCCGACATGTTTCCCGGTCAGTTTTCCGTTTTCGATTTCCAGTTCGTTGGCATACACATAATCGATACCGTACTTCTTTTTCAGATAGTTTCCGAAATAGGTAAAACCGCCCGACAAAATCGCGATCTTGAATCCGGCAGTTTTCAAAACCTGCATCATACGATCTACCCCTTCGGTTATCGGCAGGTTTTCAGCGATTTCTTCCATTACCGATATTTCGAGGCCTTTTAATAAAGCAACCCTTCGTTCAAAACTTTCTGAGAAATCGATTTCTCCGCGCATCGCAGATTCGGTAATCGCTTTTACCTGATCACCGACACCGGCACGCACGGCCAATTCGTCGATGACTTCTGTCTCTATAAGGGTAGAGTCCATGTCGAAACAAATCAGACGGCGACAACGGCGGAACATGTCATCTTGCTGGAATGAAATGTCCATACCCAATTCTGAGGACAATTGCATGAAACTCGATTGCATCGAAGGTTTGTCTTTCGGAGTCCCTCTCACCGAAAGTTCGATACACGATTTGGGTTTGCGAGCCGACTCGTCTAACGGAATACGTCCGGTAAGCCGTTGAATGGCATCTATATTCAATCCCTGTTCGGCAACGACGCGGGTTACCTCTCCGATTTGACGGGCTGTAATTTGTCGGCTGAGAATCGTTATGATATATCGGTTTTTCCCTTGAAGGCTCACCCAACTGTTGTATTCGCTTTCACTGATCGGAGAAAACTTTATATTTATTTCTAACTCGTATGCCTTGAATAGTAAATCTTTCATTATCTCGCCCGAGTTGTCATCGGTCGTTTTGAACAGAATACCTAAAGATAACGTGTGGTGTATATCTGCTTGTCCGATGTCGAGAATCGTTGCATTATAACGCGACAATATACCTGTTAAGGCCGAAGTCACTCCCGGTTTGTCTTCGCCCGAGATATTGATCAATATGATTTCAGTTTTTTGGCTCATACGATTTTTCTAAAAATTGGATTGCAAAGATAGTGAAAGGCGAGTGCAGAGGCAAACAAAAACGAAGTTTTTAAGGTCGACTTTGCCAAGCCGCATCCTATCTTATTCAAAGATAGTGAAAATACTGTTATAGATTCTTTTATGGATTAAAAATAATCAGAGTCCCTGTTTTCGGCAGATAAATAATGTTATAACAACATTGAACACC
>CASFRL010000137.1 GCA_949297285.1 uncultured Bacteroidales bacterium | reverse complement strand
AAGGGTTACAAATTTAATCGCTTTCCCGGGGTTTTCCAAATTTTATGAGTCTTTTTTTCTCTTTCTGGCCGTTCCTCCGAAAAGCGAGTGCAAATGTAATGCTTATTTATATTCCTCTCCAAATTTTTTCCAAACTTTTTTTGAAAGTTTTTAATAAGTGTTTTTATTACCTTTATTATCAATCCTTTATAAAGCTAACTTTTTTGCCTGCCCATCAAGCCGAATGAATAAAACTATCCGCTTTTTATTCGACCAACTTAAACCGTATGCGTAAGCGACCATCGGAAAAATCATAACTAACTATCTGAAAACGGCCGATCTCGGAGGTGTTTTTTACATGTAACCCCACACACAGACAATCATCATAATCTCCGACATGCACAACACGTAACGTGTCGCTTACATGGTCAGGCAATCGTCCTAAATCGAATTTGGCGCAAGCCTCTTCTTTCGATATATAATCAAATGTTACCGGCAGATGTCGTTCTATAACCTCATTTACACATCGTTCTACTTCCTGCATTTGCTCTTGCGTAGGCATTTCGGGCAGCAAATAATCGCATTTCGATTTTTTCTTTTCGATATGGGCACCGACTGCTCTCCCGCAACCGAACATATTTACCATAGTCCGGTTCAAGATATGCTCTGCCGTATGCATTGGCGGATACTCCTGTTTATTATGTTCGTTTAACTGTTGTTCCATACAAAATTCTTTTATAAAAGGGATTATGACATTCCCATATTTTTTAAGATTTATAAGGGGACAAATATACGAACGATACCCAATATTTCTCATATTGGCCGCATTTTTCTTCTACTAAGAAAACATTTCGGGGGACAATCCCGAACAGCACCAAGGGTATCAAAAAAACGACGGACATCCGCTCGAAAGATTTTTATACATCACACATATATTATATAGGTATAATAAAACACCGACCAACAACTACGATTTACCCATAAAGTCAGACTCGGCAATATCGAAAAATCAAGATAATCATGTATCTATAACAGAGATAACATAAAAAAAAGAAAGGTACATTTGCAATTTATGATGCAAGAATCGTATATTTGCAATTACGAAAAAGTACAAAAATTAAGAAATATTTCAACTAACACTAAACAATCGGGATTTATGAAAAAATTCATCACCTTTCGCTTATCCGAAAAAAGAGTTTTTTGTTTAGCCATATCAGTATGTCTGGCTCTTTCATTTACCGCCCAGGCACAAAAAGCCAATAAAATATTTGAACTGCTTCAAGAAAGAAAAATTTCTAAAGCCGTAGAAAAACGGAACAAGGTATACACAACTGACAGAAAAAGCGAGCTCATTTTGATCGACATTTGCGATTGCGTTTTGTACAA
This sequence comes from uncultured Bacteroidales bacterium, assembly GCA_949297285.1. GTDB lineage: Bacteria > Bacteroidota > Bacteroidia > Bacteroidales > Coprobacteraceae > Coprobacter. Next base: position 2,372 of record CASFRL010000137.1, on the reverse strand, counting down.
TACCCCCGAATACAAAGGTTATGATCCCTATCGAGCCTATACCATTCTCGACACGACCATGGCTTATGAGGGAAATAAAGAGGTAAAAAAATTCTTGACCAAACACAACACCTCTCTTGCCACAATAAAAAAACAGATCGAAGAAAACATTCTCAGCGATGCAAAAAAAATCAATACCGAGGCGGCATTTGCTCGGGCAATAGAGGCTTGCAACGAATGTTTTTATCTGCAAGAAGCAATGCAACTGAAAGAGAATGTTGCGTACAACAATGCCATAGAAAAAGGAGATATAGAAAGTTATAAATATTTTTTGAATCATTATCCCGAGTCTGAAAAGGCCATAGAGATTACCCGACTTGTAGATAAAATAATATTTTCACAACTGGATAGCACAATCGAGGCTTACAGTGCGTTTATACAACAATATCCACAATCCGAATTAGTTCCCGAAGCGCAAAACCGCATCTATCAACTTGCTTACAAATACGCGAACGAACAGAATACAAGAGAAGGATATGTCAACCTTTTACAACGGTATCCGGAACTTCCTCAAAAGGATGAAATCTCACAAAAGATCGAAGATATCGATTACAACAATTTCTTGAAAAACATGAGCCTGTATGCATACGACAAATTCATGGCAGATCATCCCAACTCTTCTTATATAGAAAAATTGAATGAAAAAATGTCATTGATAGACAAATCGCCATTTCACATAAAGGCTGAAGGATTGAAAGGGTATGTAAAAACAACTTATGAAAAAATAGAGACCAAAAACACAAACGGAAAAACGTCTGTGGTCAACGTCAAAAACACATACAACGAATTAGGACAACTGATTCTTTCTGAACAGACAACCGGATCGAGCACCCAAGGGAAACAATATTATTATCATTCCGATAATACCTTGAACTCGGTCGTAACCGCAGGAGGCAACGAAAAATATATCTACAAAGGTCTTTTACTGGAAAAAATCATGTTTGTCAACACTAAAAAAAGAGAAACAACGCAAAGCTCTTTTAAATATGATGCAAACAACCGTTTGGCTGAACGCACCGATTTTGTAACAGGTGTCAAAGGCGGAATAAAAACACAATATACTTATAATACAAACGACAGCTTAATATCGACAACGATGTTTAAAGCGAACTTACCCAAAAACACCACTACTGCGACATTCAGCAACGGTAAAAAACAAAACGAAACGGTCATCAACGGAAAGCTCAAAACAACCCATACCTATTCATATAACAATAACGGAGATTTAGTAAAAGACAATATCATAAGCAACGGTAAATCGAGTGAAATTACATACGAATATACGTATGATGTACAGGGGAACTGGACTACCCGGACTCAATATACCGGCGGGAAAGTAAAAGAAACGATACAACGCGACATAGAATACTATTCCTATTAAATAAAATAATCGATCGCGATAACATTCGGTGTTCACAAAATATGGACACCGAATATTTTATACGATCATATCCCGCAAAATCGAAAATAAGACTTACCTTTGTCGCCCAAACAACAATAAAAAAAACATCATCATGTCAACGTACACTGAAGATTCTCGCAAAGTAACCACACACCGCCTGAAAGAGATGAAACAACGAGGCGAAAAAATATCGATGCTCACCGCATACGATTATTCAATGGCTTCCCTTATCGATCAGGCAGGCATGGACGTTATCTTAGTAGGTGATTCTGCATCTAATGTAATGGCCGGAAACGTAACAACATTGCCAATGACATTAGACCAGATGATATACCACGGCAGCTCTGTCGTAAAAGCGGTAAAACGGGCACTTGTCGTTGTCGATATGCCTTTCGGGTCTTATCAGGGAAATTCCAAAGAAGCGGTTGCCTCAGCAATTCGCATCATGAAAGAAACCGGAGCCGACTGTGTCAAAATAGAAGGAGGTGAAGAGATCCGGGAATCGATCGAGCGGATATTAAGCGCCGGTATCCCCGTAATGGGACACTTGGGATTGACGCCGCAATCGATCAACAAATTCGGAACATATACCGTTCGGGCTAAAGAAGAAGCCGAAGCACAGAAATTGATCAAAGACGCTCATCTTCTCGAAGAAATTGGATGTTTTTCCATCGTACTCGAAAAAATACCGGCAAAATTGGCCGAGCGCGTCTCGAACGAACTAAGCATTCCAATCATCGGCATCGGAGCCGGAAACGGAACCGACGGCCAAGTTTTGGTCATGCACGATATGTTAGGAATCAACAAAGGATTCTCTCCGAGATTCTTACGCCGATATGCCGACCTTCATACCATAATTACAGAAGCCGTACAGGCCTATATTAAAGATGTAAAGACTCGAGACTTCCCCAACGAGAAAGAACAATATTAA
>CASFRL010000136.1 GCA_949297285.1 uncultured Bacteroidales bacterium | reverse complement strand
CCCCATAAAGAATCGAAGAAATTTTGTTCCGAGGTAAATGTGTAGGTACAATATTTCCCGTATTCTGTTGTAGATTTATAAGGTTTAGCAATATCGGTACCACAAGTTCCCAATGTGGCAAGGTACTGAGGGATAGCCCGATACCCTTGATAAATACCATATACTCCTGTCAGAACAGATGCTTTATCTTTATAAAAGTTTTTTGTCTCAAACTCAGATAAAGGTTCTTCGCGCAAAAAATCGCTGCAAGAAAAGAATGTACAGCAACATAATAGTAAAATAATATATCTTGTTTTCATATGCTCAAATTAAAATGATAAAGAACAACCAATAGAATATGTCGCAGATTTAGGATATGCATCCAAATCGATACCCGGTAATAATGAAGCATAGCCTCCCTGAGCCGTATTTACTTCAGGATCGTATCCTAAATACCCTGAAAACACATGCAAATTTTTTGCAGAAAGATAAACCTTCAAATTCATCCGTCTGGATTTCGTCAGATTTCTAAAATTATACCCTAAAGTTATATCACTGATTCTCAGGAAAGAGCCATCTTCTATATAATCAGAAGAAGGAACTCTCTGCACATCGGTATCAGCTCGTTTAATCGTTGTACTTATTTGACCCGGATCATATACTTCATCACCAGGAGAACCAAATGAAGGCCGGAAACGATCTTTTACTCTCCAAGACTGGTTTATCGACTTATCTCCATTTTCAAGCATCACCCGATTTACATTGAATATATCGCCTCCGACCGAAAATTGTAAATTTAAGCTCAGCTCAAAATCTTTATACTGAAACGTATTCAAAAAGCCTCCGGTAAACAAAGGTTCTCCATATCCAATAATCTGTTTATCCGAATCATCTATCACATGATCATTGTTTACATCCTCATATTTTCGGTATCCGGGTTTAAGTCCCCCGACAGATGTTCCTAATTGAGTTTGTATTCCCGATGCTTGTATCTCTTCGGTCGATTGCCAGATTCCTTCCACTTTATATCCATAAAAAAGGCCAATAGGTTTCCCCACTTGCAACAACCCGATCGTCCCGGTAACATTTAATTTCTCCCCTGAAAGTTCCATCCGCGAATCAGGGCCTAAATCTAAAACCTTAGATCGGTTCAGGGCTATATTTAGCGCACTGTTCCATTTAAAACTGCGCTTGTCGATATTTACAGTATTCAAAGTAAATTCAAGCCCCTTATTTTCAATAGATCCAATATTAGACCAATAGGAAGAAAAGCCCGAATATTTTGGAGTGCTCATTTCAAGAAGAAGATCCCGAGTCTTTTTATAATATGCATCAACAGTCAGTTGAAAACGATTACCAAACAAGCCCAAATCGATACCTGCATTATATTGATCTGTGGTTTCCCATTTCAAGTTTCTGTTCTCTATTCGGTCAGGATATATACCATCGACCGAATTAGCACCATCAATTGTTATTTTACTGTTTTTTAATATGCCTAACGACTCATATGCCGGGATAGCCTGATTCCCTGTAACGCCAAAACTTGTACGGATTTTTATATTTGATATCCAATCAACCGATTTCAAGAATTCTTCTTCACTTAATCTCCATGCTAAAGCGACAGATGGAAAACAAGCAAATTTATTTCCTTCCGGGAACTTAGATGAACCATCTGCTCTGAATGTAACAGTAGCTAAATAACGATCTCTATATCCATAATTTACACGTCCAATAAACGAAGCCATAGAACTTTGTATTATAGCACTAGTCGGGGTAGAAACAGAATTCCCCATAGAGATATTATTAATGCCTAATACGTCTATCCCAAAATTACTAGTAGATATTCCATATCGTTTGGTATTATATTTTTCGATAGTTGCCCCTCCCATGACCGTTAAACGATGGCGTTTATTGAAATTTTTGTAAAATGACAACGTTGCTTCTCCTAACAATTTTGAGAAATCGTTATCAGAAATTGTTGCTGATCCATTGGTTTTTGATCGAGGATTATTCGATGGAATAAATGCTTCATTTAGAGTACTTTTATCGACATAAGCTCCTTTAAGATTTAAAGTAAGTGATGGTATTATTTTATAAATCAGCCCCATACTAATTTGATATGATTTATCAGTACGGTCTCTAACTGAATTTTCGGTATCGGCAACAGGATTATAAACAATATCTCCATCTTCCATTTCTGCAAAAACTTCTTCTACCGTTTTCAAAGGTGAAGCCTGTAATGCCTTAGTAATGACTCCGTAAATAAATCCAGTAGTAACGCCATCATTCTTAGCATAACTAGCATATAAATTCGAAGTAAATGTTAGATTTCTCAAAATATCCAATGAAAAATTAAATCGTCCTGAATAACGGTCATAACCACTATTTATAATTACACCATCCTGATTATAGTAATTTCCCATTATCGAATATTTTAAACGAGGAGTTCCGCCACTAATGTTGATTCGATAATCTTGTGTTAATGCCGTACGGAATATAGCATCTTGCCAATCCGTATTTGTCGCTCCGGGTAATGTATATTTCTGCCAATCGGCATATTGATTATCTTCAGCTTCGTAACCGCCGTATGCATCAAATAAAAATTTTGCATATTCAGGACCGTCTAAAACTTTTATTTTTCTCTTGACAGTACTAACTCCTAAATTTCCTGTAAAATCGACTTTAGCTCTTCCTTCTTTCCCTTTTTTCGTTTCAATCAAAATAACTCCATTAACTCCTCGTGCCCCATAAATTGCTGTTGCTGAAGCATCCTTTAAAACTTCGATTGATTCAATATCCCCCGGACTTATATTAGCTATCGGGTTATGCTGAGTCGTACCATATTCCCAAAAATCAAGATCGGGAGGCGTTTCATTTAAATCATAAGGAATTCCATCAATAACATATAAAGGAGAACTACTGGCCGATATAGAATTTGTTCCTCTAATTTTTATATCAACAGAACCTCCAGGAGTACCATCAGTTGTTGTAATTTGTACACCTGCGACTCTTCCCTGCAATGCATCTTCAAGATTGTTTACAATCCGCCCTTCTGTAATTTTTGAATCTAAAGATGCAACCGAACCGGTCAAATCAGATTTTTTTACATATCCATATCCAATCGCTACAACTTCATCCAATTCATTTACCTTTTCCTTTAAAACAACGTTCAAAATAGTTTTTTCTTTATTACTCAGTTTGATTTTTTGTGTCTCCATACCAACAAAAGAGAAAGAAAGATATATTGCATTTTTAGGAAGTTGAATACGATAAGTACCATCTGCTGCTGTAATGACTCCCGTCTTTGTATTTGGAACAGAAACAGAAACCCCAGGCAAAGGATTCATTTCCGAATCAGTAACTTTACCGGATACCTGCCTGGCAAAGTCTTGACCTTGTAATAAGGAAGGTACTACAAACATTAATGTTATAATTAAAAAATTTTTCATGATATATAGTTTAAGCTGTGATGTTTTAAACAAAGATGAGTATTATTTTCCTAAAATAAACATGAGAAAAGAGTAAAAACAGTGCCAATTTATAAGTTGGGACTATATAAAATAATTGAATTATTAAAAAACAAGGTTGTTACCGATAATGCAATAGTAAACAAAAGGCAGATTCTCAATGAACAAGAACCTGCCTTTTTGTTTGGTATAAAATAATCGGATTATTACTCTGTCACGATCTTTACTCTTTTCACTTCAAGCCGGGCTTCAAGCCACTCTGTAAATCGTAAACGTTCGGTTTCGGTCATCGGCCTTGCATAACGGACAATGGCCAGCATGGTCGTATCGAGTTTCCCGGTTTCGACATTGCTGAAGATCGACTTTGTAACGGCGACATCTTCGATCGAAGGGAAAAGTACCTTAATCTCCGGAGAGATCGTCACGCCAATGGTGTCATACTGTTGGTAACGAGACACAACCGTTTGCAACGAATCGACTTTCTTATTCAGTCCGGCAATCTGCTGTTGATTATCTTTATAAATATCTTGAAACATCATACTATTCAGGCTGTTCAGATCAATTTCCTTATTTTGGGAGAATCCTTGGGAAAGGATCAACTTCGCTCCGGCCAATCCGTATTGCGGCAATCGTGACTCGATCAACAGAACCGAATCTTTAGGTATCTCTTGTCCGATAAGAGATACTTTAATGATTTTCTGTCCTTTTTCGAACGATGCTGTTTTACTCAAGACTTGTGTTCCCGGAATATTGAACTGCTGGTTTACAAATTGAAAAGCCGATGTCTCAAAATAGTTTTGCCGTATCATGTTATATGTAATGATGATACTGGGCGTCATGGTAAAAATCAATATTGAGTAAACGATACGTTGCACGGTCTTTTCCCGTTCTTTATCGACAAATTGTTTTTTAGAGAATTTCATGGCTTTTACACCCAGTGTCGTGGCAAAAGCAATAAAGACGGAGTTGATAAAGAATAGATAAAATGCGCCGAAAAAATAGTGCATATTTCCATTGGCCAGACCAAAGCCGGCTGTGCACAAAGGCGGCATCAACGCGGTCGCTATGGCGACTCCGGGTATTACGTTGCCTTTCTGTTTTGTCGACATGGCCACAATTCCGGCCAATCCGCCGAAAAGGGCGATCAACACATCGTATATGGTGGGCGATGTCCGGGCTAAGAGTTCTGACCGGGCTTCATTCAAAGGTGAAATCAAGAAATAGAGTGTAGAGGTAAGTACACTGAATATCGTGGCGACACTAAGATTTCTGAAAGATTTTTTTATCAGTTCGAAATCATTGATTCCAAGCCCTAACCCCAGCCCCATTATAGGCCCCATCAGAGGCGATATCAACATGGCTCCGATAATAACGGCCGTCGAATTGGTATTTAGTCCTAAAGAGGCTATGAAAATTGCGAAAATAAGTATCCATATCGTAGAGCCTTTAAACTCTATCCCCTCACGAATGGCTTCGACGGTTATTTGTTCACTTTCACGATCTTGGCTTTGATCTAAATACCGATTTAAAAATTGTTTGACAACAAGAAACAGCTCTTTGACCATAGTTTCATTTTTTTATCCATTTGTTTATTATCGGGATTTCTTTTAATGGCAAATCCCGTTTTATCATATAAACAACAAAAACGGATAAAAGTGCAGTACGGAACAGCAATTTTAAACATAAGTTTTCAATATCTACCCCAATGGCTATAATATACAGGATAGCCGTCAATAAAGTATAGCGCCCGGCAGATGACAAATCGTACTCGATCGGGTATTTTTTTTGTCCTATGAAATAGGAGACGAGCATCATCAGGAAATAGCAGAAGAAGGCGGCCCAAGCACATGCCATATATCCGAAACGGGGTACAAACAGGATGTTGATAATTGCCGTTACGGCAAATCCGAACAAAGAGAACCATGCTCCCCATTGTGTCTGGTCGGTGAGTTTATACCACAAAGAGAGGTTGAAGAAGATGCCGAAGAAAAATTCGGCCAACATAACAATCGGGACAACTGCGATACCGATAAAGTATTCTTCGGGCATAAGGAATCTTACTAAATCGAGATAGAACATTACGCCCAGAAATATGAAAAGTCCGAAGATAATAAAATATTTCATCGCCTCGGAATAGGATTTTTTATTCCCGTCATCTCCGGAGGCTTCTTTGTTTTTTGCAAATATAAACGGTTCGTAGGCAAAACGAAATGCTTGCGTAAACATAACCATGACAATAGCAATCTTGTAAGCGGCTCCGTAGATGCCTAATTCGGACATTGCATTGGGCCGGGACTCGGCCAGCAACGGGTAAAACATTTTATCGAATGTCTGATTCATAATGCCGGCAATACCCAAGATCAACAGCGGAAACGAATAACGGATCATCCGTTTCCAAATTTGTGCATCAAATCGATATTTTACTTTAAATATTTCGGGCAGCAATACCAACAATACGGCTCCTGAACTGATCAGGTTGGAGACCAAAATATACCCGACCATAAAATCGGGATCGAAAAACCACGATATCCAATGGGGGTTGATTTTATATAACCACGGACACAACAGGAAGAAGAAGAGATTCAATGCGATATTCAGAAATATCGAAAACAGTTTGACCACGGCAAATCGCACCGGCCGTTTCTGGTAACGCAAATAGGCGAAAGGGAGTGCCGTAAAGGCATCTATCGCGATGATCAGCGCAACCATCCATACGTAATCGGGGTGTTCGGGATAGCCCAACCAAGTTGAAACCGGCTTCAGGAAAATAAGGATCAACAGAAAAAACAAAGAAGAGGTCGAGGCTAAAGAGATCAGTCCGGTAGTATAAACTTTAAGCGGGTCTTTATACTGTTTATCATTGGCAAAACGGAAAAATCCGGTCTCAAGCCCGTAGGTGAGAATGATCAACAACAATGCCATATAGGCATACAGGTTTGTAACGATTCCGTACTCTGCGGTAGTTTTCAGTGCATTGATATAAAGAAAAACAAAGCACCAATTCAAGAAACGCCCCAAGATACTGCTCAACCCGTATATTGCGGTATCTTTGGCAAGACTTTTCATTCCGGACATAGCTATATCGTTTTTTTAAAATAAAGAACCCTGCTCCGAGAAACGGGAACGATGCAGATGTTTATACGCCAAATCGGTCACCTCTCGTCCGCGCGGTGTTCGCTTTATAAATCCTTCTTTAATTAAATACGGTTCATAAACTTCTTCAAGGGTGCCCGGATCTTCGCCCAATGCGGTGGCGATAGTGGTCAGCCCGACCGGTCCGCCCTTAAACTTATCGATAATCGTTACTAAAATCTTATTATCGATCTCATCCAATCCATATTGGTCGATATTCAACGCTTCCAAAGAAAATTTTGCGATGTCTATGGTTATTTTCCCCCGACCTTTTACTTGCGCAAAATCACGTACACGACGCAATAGAGCATTGGCAATACGGGGTGTTCCCCGGCTCCGCATGGCAATTTCATCGGCAGCTTCTTGAGTGCAGGGTACTTGCATGATCGATGCCGAACGCAGGACAATACGGCTCAATACCGTATGGTCGTAATACTCCAAATGGCAATTGATTCCGAATCGTGCCCGCAAAGGGCTCGTCAACAATCCGCTACGGGTAGTGGCTCCTACCAGGGTAAACGGGTTCAGATCGAGTTGTATGGAACGTGCACTGGGACCTTTATCGATCATGATGTCAATGCGATAATCTTCCATGGCAGAGTAAAGGTACTCTTCTACCACAGGGCTCAACCGGTGTATTTCATCGATAAAAAGCACATCGTTCGGTTCTAATGATGTCAATATCCCGGCTAAGTCGCCCGGTTTATCCAATACCGGACCCGAGGTGATTTTAAACCCGACTCCCAGTTCATTGGCAACGATATTCGAAAGGGTGGTTTTTCCCAATCCGGGAGGTCCATGCAACAAGACATGGTCTAAAGCCTCTTTCCTCATTCGGGCGGCCATGACAAAAACTTTCAGATTTTCTATGATTTTATCTTGTCCGCTGAAATTATCAAAGGTAAGAGGGCGCAGGGCTTTCTCAAACTCCCGTTCATTTTCAGAAATATTTTGTTTCCTTATATCAAAATCAGATTCCATATACAGGATAAAATTTCATATTTTCTAAAAACAAATTCCGGTATTTTTTCTAACAAGACTTTTGGTCTGAACTCTAACAAGAGAAACCGGACTGTCAAAATGATTGCTCTTTACGCATCTTATTTTTCAGAGCCGTCTTTTTTGCGACTTTTTTCCAGAATTTTGCTTTATAACACAATGCCGTCTTTACCGAATCGGCGACATCCCATCCCCGAAGACGAGAATATTCGGCAACAATACAAGAGGTCACCTCATCGCTTAAACTGATTCTGTCGAAATTGCTCAAACACTCTTTTTCGGACAGTGTTCCGAAACGCATCCGATTCAAATCTACCAAACTGAAATGCACTTCGTTTCCGACTTCTTCAAAAAGAATATTCCCGGGAGAATAGTCCAAATGGAGAATACCTGCTTCATGCACTTTCAAAGTAAATTTTGCAAACTCTTTGAGAATATGTTCTCCCGTCCCGATCGCATTATAAAACTCCCGCATCATTCGCGGATATTCTTCTCTTCTACTGATGAAATATCCTTGATAGAAAAACAGGTTTTTCTTTACCTCTACATAAGCTATGGGCTGAGGGGTACGAATTCCCTTATCCAGAAGCGAAATCGCATATTCATAGGCCCTTTTTGCTTTGCTCGGACGAAATAACGTATAAATAATCCGATTGATGAAAATAGGGATTTTATAACATTTTACAACGACATCGATGTCTTGCACTCTGAATTTTTTTATTTGGTTCCGAGCTTCATAAATCATGTCGCCTTCCTTGACAAAGATCGAAGGGAGTTGTTTTACAAAATATGAGAGATCCGAATAATCCGGATTAATTACTATATTCATACCGAGAGCTAAAACGCTTACGCAAATTCTACACAAATATATTTATTTTCTTAGATAAAGTCTTTCCTGCAACTATTTTTATCTATTTCTTCTTTTATTTTGTCGGCAATCTCTTCGGGTGAGATCTTTTCTAAACAGGCATAATCTTTCCGCCAACAGGGCCGGTTTCCGAATATCGAACACGGACGGCACGGGAGATCGGTCTGAACAACATTATCCAAAGATTGATTCCAGCCTAAAAATCCGGCACAAGGATGGGTAGCCCCCCAAATAGAGATTACCGGGAGCCCAACCAGCGAGGCCAGATGCATATTTGCAGAGTCCATCGATACCAATAATTCGAGATGTGCCATCAAAGCCAATTCTCCGGAGAATCCCAGATTTAGACCGGCTAAGGAAACGACTTTGCCGGGAAAATCGGAAACCCATCGGCTCAATATTTCAGTCTCTTTTTTTCCGCCTCCAAAAAGAAATATCTTATATTTTCGACTTGCTACAAGTAGAGATATGACTTGCTTCATTTTCTCTTCCGGATATATTTTCCCCGGATGTTTTGCAAACGGAGCTATTCCGATGCAATGCATATCGGTAGCACATTCGGGCACCAATATCTGCGGCAAAACAGGTTTTCTTGTTTCATAAATAGAAACGAAGTCTTCGGTAAAGGTAAACCCCAACGTCCGAAATACATCGGTATACCGCTGAAAGGAGGTTGGTAATTGCCGCAATTTTTTATGCCGCCGGGCTGTGATCGCACGTTTGGCAGAACGACTTTTGTCGATATGGACGCTTTTTACTCCGGAGAGCCGAAACAGTGCACATAATAATCGGGAGCGCAAAACATTGTGAAGATCGGCAATCGCATCGAAAGGGATCATCCGAAGTTCGTTATATAATGTATATATTCCTTTTATGCCCTGATGTTTTCCCCTGATCTCGACAGGATATATTTCAAGGTTATCCGGCTTATCGATAAATATCCGAGATGCTACGGGTGTTGTCAGCATTGTAAATTTAACATCCGGATAAGCTCTGCATAAAGGATAAATTACGGGAATAGTCATTGCGACATCTCCCAATGCCGAAAGACGGATAATCAATATATTTTGGGGTATGCGGGAAGAACTCACAAATCAACTATTTTTTACCATACAATACCGGATTCAGAGCCGGATCATTATACATTTTCATCTGCTTATATACTTTCATATATTTTTTACCCGATTCGATATCGGACAGCAACTGATCTATTGCCGTAGACAGATCGATACGCTGTTCAAGCAATATCCGCAACTTTTCGCGGCACTTTTCTATATGCTCGGGAGAAGCGTCGCGACGCTCTACCTCTTGTTGCATATGATAAATCTTAAGTGCCAGAATAGAGAGGCGGTCTATCGCCCACGCCGGACTTTCGGTATTGATTTTTGCATCGGCTTCGGGTTTTATCTCTTTATATTTGTCCCAGAAGTAGCTATCGATCAACTCGACCAAATCGGTACGATCCTGATTCGATTTATCAATGCGACGTTTTATTTGCAACGCTTCGACAGGATCGATCGCCGGATTACGGATAATATCTTCCAAATGCCATTGGACAGCATCGATCCAATTTTTCAGATATAAATAATATTCTATTGTTTTTTCTTCAAAAGGATTCTGTATTTCGGCATCCACATCATCAATATTGTGATAGGCTTGCGTAGCATTCCAAAATATCCGGTTACTTTTTTCACTAAAGGTCATATCGATATTGTTGTATAGTTAAAACATACAAACTTAACAATTGTTTTATAAACGGACAATCTTTCGGACAAATAAATACGGTTTAACGGCCATTACCGGGTAGATACCGAAAAAAGATTTAATTTTGCAGCATATATTTTCATGCCGTATGAAAAAAAACGCCCACATCATCATTGACAATAAAATACCGTTTATCCGGGGAGTGTTTGAGCCTTATGCGCATGTCGAATACTTATCGCCGTCTGAAATAACAAAAGAACGGGTAAGAGATGCCGATATTCTAATTATTCGTACACGCACCCGCTGTGATGCCGACCTTCTTTCCGAAAGCCGTTGCCGGTTTATCGGTACGGCAACCATAGGCTTTGATCACATAGATACGGAATACTGCCGGCAAAACGGAATCGTTTGGAAAAATGCCCCGGGATGCAATGCTTCTTCGGTAGGGCAATACATACTGGCATCATTGCTGTTATATGCAGAAAAGAACAATTTCTGTCTCGAAGGGAAAAAAATCGGTATTGTCGGCGTAGGACACGTAGGCTCGATTGTCGCACATTACTGTCAGATTATCGGAATGACGGTGTTGCTGAACGACCCGCCCCGGGCAGATATAGAAAAAGACCAATCTTTTGTTTCGTTAGATACGATTGCCGAAGAATGCGATTTCGTCACATTCCATACACCGCTGAATCGCACCGGTGCATACCGAAGTTTTCATCTGGCAGATCGCCATTTTTTCGACAAATTAAAAAGATGTCCGGTCATCTTGAATTCTTCCCGGGGAGAAGTTGTCGATAACAAAGCCTTGTTGGCTGCATACCGGGGAAATAAAATATCGGACATGATTATCGATTGTTGGGAAAACGAGCCGAATATACTTCCCGAGCTCCTCGAAAGCGCTTTTATCGCAACGCCTCATATTGCAGGTTACTCGGCCGACGGGAAATCGAATGCTACCCGAGCTATGGTACAAGAAGTTGCACAAATTCTCGGCGTCGAAATCGATGCCACCGCCATACTTCCGCCTCCGGCTCCGGCCCCTGAAATCGATTTAAAATCTTATTCCGGGAATACGATCTCAAAGGCCGTCGCTACTACGTATGATCCCCGGATCGACACGGCGAATCTACGTGCGACACCCGGACAATTCGAAAATTTAAGGGGAAATTACGGTCTGCGACGAGAGTTTTGCGCCTACAAAATATCTCACGCTGCCGACAAAGATGCCGCAATCTTAGAGAAATTAGGATTTACCGTTCTCGAGAGGCCATAACTGCTTCATAACATCTTCGATAATACGGGGATAAAAGCGATATTCCAACTCATGCACCTTATGAGCGACATCCATATAGGTGTCGGACGGATCGACACGGCATTTCTCCTGACGGATAATCGTTCCGGCATCATAAAGTTCATTTACATAATGCACCGTTATGCCGCTCTCTTTCTCCCGAGCAGCGACAACAGCTTTATGCACATGGTCACCATACATGCCTTTACCGCCGAAACGAGGCAACAATGCCGGATGTATATTTATAATCGCCCCCGGATATGCTTGAATCAAATAATCCGGAATATGCAACAAGAAACCGGCCAAAACAATGAAGTCGATCTGATATGCTCGTAATTTTGCCAACACCAAATCGGAGTCGGAAAATTCTTCTTTCGGAATAACCAAAGCCGGGACTTTCAACAGCCGAGCGCGCTCAAGGACATAAGCATTCGATTTGTTGGAAATAATAAGAGCGACTTCGATATTTTCAGAACCGGAAAAATATCGAACAATATTCTCGGCATTGGAACCCGAACCGGAGGCTAATATAGCAATACGTTTTTTCATCTTTTATACATCTATACATCTTCACAAACTCGGACAAAACTACAAAATTTTACAAATTCATAAAAGAATTATCGATCTGTCTCAAGAAAAAGAAGACCGATTTTATCCGAATGCCCAAAATACAATTTACATCAAAAAAAGTATGTCATCGTAAATCTGAGATTTTAGAAAAACAAAGCCGGATAAATCATCCTCAACAGAACAAAAAAAATTCCGAACTAAATCATCAAAAGCACTATTTAAGACAAAAAAATGCACAAAAACGCATTAAGTGTGCAGTTTTTTTGATTTTATACGGCAAATATTTTTTTTGTTTGGAGAAAAATGTATTTCTTTGCACAGCAAAAATAAGAAGTAAATTTATTAATTAACTAAAAACTGGAAGTTATGTCTGAAATTGCATCAAGAGTAAAAGCAATCATCGTTGACAAATTAGGAGTAGAAGAATCTGAAGTTACACCAGAAGCAAGCTTCACTAACGATCTTGGAGCAGATTCTCTTGACACTGTAGAATTGATCATGGAATTTGAAAAAGAATTCGGTATTACAATTCCGGATGATCAAGCAGAAAAAATCGGAACAGTTGGCGATGCTGTATCATACATCGAAGCTAACATGAAGTAATTGGATATTCTACTTTTATGGAATTAAAGAGAGTTGTAGTAACAGGTCTGGGAGCAATTACCCCATTGGGTCTCAATGTTGATGAAACTTGGGAATCTTTGCTAAATGGAGTAAGTGGTGCCGGGCCTATTACTCATTTTGATGCTTCACAGTTCAAGACACAGTTTGCTTGTGAAGTAAAGAATTTTGACCCTACACTTTATCTCGATAAAAAAGAAGTTCGCAAATTTGACCGTTATGCTCAATTTGCCGTTGCTTCGGCCAAACAGGCAATAGAAGATTCGGCAGTGGACCTCGAAAACGTAGATAAAAACAGAGTGGGTGTTATTTTTGCTGCTGGAATCGGCGGAATACGGACGTTTGAAGAAGAAGTAGGAGGCTACTTCACCAATATAGAAAGAGGCCCCAAATTCAACCCGTTCTTTATTCCGAAAATGATCGCCGACATTGCAGCGGGTCAAATTTCTATGATTTACGGATTCCACGGGCCCAATTATGCAACCGTATCAGCTTGTGCCTCATCGACTCATGCCTTTATAGACGCATTCAACAACATCCGTTTGGGGAAAGCCGACATGATCGTAACGGGAGGAGCAGAAGCTGCAATATCCGTAGCCGGAATTGGTGGATTCAATGCAATGCACGCAATATCAACACGTAACGATGACCCGAAAACAGCATCTCGTCCGTTCAGTGCAAGTCGTGACGGATTTGTAATGGGAGAAGGCGCAACCTGTCTTATCCTTGAAGAATTAGATCACGCTTTAGCTCGCGGAGCCAAAATATATGCCGAAGTTGGCGGAGGAGGTATGTCGGCCGACGCTTATCACCTGACAGCTACTCATCCCGAAGGTCTCGGCGCAAAACTGGTAATGCAAAACGCATTGAGCGATGCAGAAATGAAACCCGAAGAAGTCGATTATATCAATGTGCACGGAACATCTACTCCGGTAGGTGATATTTCTGAAGTGAAGGCGATAAAATCAGTATTCGGAGACCACGCATACGAGTTGAATATAAGTTCGACCAAATCAATGACCGGACACTTGTTAGGGGCGGCCGGAGCCATCGAAGCTATGATTTGTGTAAAAGCCGTTGAAAATGATATCGTTCCTCCGACCATCAACTTCACTGAAGGAGATGAAGATCCGGAAATTGATTATAAATTGAATTTTACATTCAACAAACCACAAAAAAGGACTGTGAATGTTGCCTTATCCAATACGTTTGGTTTCGGAGGGCATAATGCAAGCATTATTGTAAAAAAATTCAAGAAATAACGTGTTTTTAAACCTTTATAAAAAGATACGGTTTTTTATGCATACGCATAAGGAACCGTATCTTTCGCTTTATCAGATACTCGGGTTCTATCCCGATAATATCAAACTTTACGAACAAGCATTTGTCCACCGCTCATCGGATATACGGTCTCAGGAAGGTTACCCCTTCAATAATGAACGACTGGAGTTCTTAGGCGATGCTGTTCTCAATGCAATTGTCTCAGATATTTTATTCGAAAAATTCCCACACAAGAAAGAAGGTTTTTTATCTAATACCCGTTCGAAAATCGTAAAAAGAGATACACTGAACGATATTGCCACCAAAATAGGATTGGATAAGTTCTTACAGGCTTCGATCCGGACAAATACCCATAACAACAACATCTACGGAAATGCTTTCGAAGCTTTTATCGGAGCCATTTATCTTGATAAAGGCTACAATGTATGCAAAACATTCATCCAAGACCGCATCATATCTCCGTATATCGACATTACAAAAATTGCCCAGAAAGAGATCAATTTCAAATCAAAGATGATCGAATGGGGGCAAAAGAAACGAGTCAGAGTGTCATTCTCCCTTATCGAGGCTTTTACCGATAATGAAAACAATCCGATATTTCAATTCCAAGTGATCCTTGCAGGAATACCTTGCGGAATAGGCGTCGGATATTCTAAAAAGGAAGCCCAACAAAATGCGGCAAAAATTGCATTATCCCGAGTAAAGAGCAATCCAAATTTTGTTCAGTCGATCTTAAACGCGCAAAAAAATTATGACTCGGCTCTCATACAAAAAGAGAAAAGCGGGAATTTACGGGAGCAACTATCTTCTCTCGCCGAGGTCGACAACCCGCCTCTCGATACCGATGATGAGACTGTCCCCGAAAAATCTTAACCCCAAAGGCCCGGATTATAGATTCTGAGCACAATCTCCGATACGGTTTTTGCCGAAACCTCGCAATCGCAAAATCTATCTCCCCTATGGTATAATAAAAAATCTCCTCGTCTATTGCTAATTTTAGACGAGGAGATACCCAATTATTTATTACAAATATTTGATATGAACATTATCTCACAATCACTTTCGCCGATTTAGAGAGTGAAGATGAATTTGCCCGAACAATATACGAACCTTGCTGTAATGGCATTTTATAGGTTTCAGCATCCATTACAACCGAATGCACCAGAGCCCCATTGATGGTATAAACATATACCATTGTTCCTTTAGAAGCATTCACTACAAGATTTCTGGCGCCATCGGCATAAACAGAAATTTCGTCTTTTTGAGAAGATGCCACTCCGGTCGAAACTTCTTCATACCGGTTTGAAAGCTCACTCAATCCCCCATATTCATTGGCAGCAACCACTTGATAGACGTGCGAAAGTCCATCACTCTCAATATCGGTATAAGAGGTTTCTATCGTCTGGCCTATAATTTCACCGTCTCGAATAATAACATAGTTAATTGCATAAGGAACAGCATCCCATGTCACAGTAGAGCCACTTCCGCTAATTACCGGGGCCGAAACCTGATCGGTGCACAATGTCGGTTGCCAAGCGTCTGTTCCTCCCAGAACATTTTCTATCGTATAGCGATCGGCCTCTTCTTTTGTCAATACCGGATTATAAGGCATTGTCTGAGGTATGCCATTGACCGTAAAAGTATTGGTACGATTTTCCAGATCGATAGGTTCTCCGTTTTTATTCATGCTATTATACTCTGCGAAAAGGGCAGGATAAGCAGACATATCGGTCCAACCCTGAGCTTTCGGCAACAAATTCATCGTTGTATTGATGAATACAGAACGAGGAGAATCTTTCCAAGGACGACCTAAACAATAAGACGATTTATTGGATTCATGACCATCGATCGTACAATCACGGAAGACATAACCATACTGGCAGTTTGCCGATGTTGCCGGTGCTGTAATCACATTGCCCGTACGATCTTCGAGATAAAGCAGCGCACGATTATAGAATATATCTCCGCCGCCACAAATGAAATCGACAGTCCCGTGTATTTCGCAATCTTCATAATATTGACGGACATCAACTCCGGTTACGTGGGTATCTTGATATGATAATAATTTTACTCGTTTATAAACGCTCTTATTACTTCTGTCATAAAGAGCTACGGCTACCTGAGGATTTACGGTGTAGTCATAACCATTTTGTATGGTCAAGTCTTGAGCATAAAATCCTGTCACATTCCGTTCGATATGAATTGTCGAACTTGTAGAAATACCTGTTCCATTAGAATTTTTTATAATGACGCCATCCTGGCTTTGTCCAATCAACGACACGTTGCTTGTGTTCAGCTCGGTAACAGCTTCGCCGGCATTATAAGTTCCGTTCTTAACCAATATCAAGAACCGGCTATTTCCTCCGGCTTTTGCCGCAGCGTTAAAGGCATCTTGAATGGTCGTGCCATCACCACTTCCGTCCTCGGCTACAATAAAGTCGAAAAGTTTGGCTTTCGGAGATACTCGTTCGGCCGTAGTAAAATTCAGGATCAACTCTCCGAACTCATTTCCGGACATATCCGTAATGGTTCCGGCCGGCAAAACAAACTGATAATCCATATTGTAAGACAAGCCTTGATAGGGGAAAATCACCGTCGTATTTACCACCGAACCTTCCAGCTCTTTTACTCCCAATGTTGCCGTACCGTTTAATTGTATGCGCTCATCGAATGAAAGTACGATTTGTCCTGAAGCAGAAACCCCGTCAGCACCTTCTTCCGGAACAGAAGACAATAAAACAGGAGGATTAGAATCGTCAACAACGACCTCTTCTCCGAACACATAAATTTGCGCGATTGCCGTACCGTCTTTATCGCTGCTGGAACCCAATGTTTCACCATCGAAATTCGGAATCCAACGAAGCATTACAGAAGGTTCTCCGGCCGGGAGCTCAACATCAACACTATACCAAACTTTTTGTTCGTCAAAGGTGATCGTTCCCAGACGGTCCCATGTAGAACCGTTATCGGTACTGCATTCGACATATTGTTCTTTATAGGTATTGTATGTCGATTGCATTTTACAAGTCAATCTTACATTGGTGTAATCGGCCGTTGAGAATTTACTCGTTTTAAAGTAATACCCGTCAGAAAGCATTTGCCATTTTATTGCCGCTGCATAACCGTTATATTCACCATAACCTTTTGCCAGCCAACTCTGAGAACCGGCATCATTGACCATAGACAAGATGGCTCCGTTATTTGATTTTGACTGACAATCGGCTTCCCGATCTTTTTTAATATCCGAATCATAAAAATCCCATGCCAAAATATAAGGCATTGCCGAGAAGTTGGCTGTCAGTTGCGTATCTTCTGAAATTACAACTTTTTTCTCTAATTGCGTATCATTATCTTCACTCCAGTGCGTAAACCGGATAACGTCATTTTGTATGGCTGTCACGGTAACTTCATCGCCCGACATATAACGGCCATTATTGAGATTGGGAGAGATAATCACACGGCCATATTCATTGCCGGCGACATTGACATTCAAAGCATATGTGGGCACTTGGTCAAATACGGCTTTTACCAGCGTATCTTGTTCCAGAACAATATCGAACTGCTTTTCTGAAGAGAGAACCTCGCCTGCACTATTTTCCCATTGTTTGAATTTGTAGCCAAATTGCTCCGTAACAGAAAGCGTGACGGTCGATCCTTTATCATACTCCGATGCAGCGGGGGTCAACATTATAGTACCGGCATCAGAAGAGGGGGTTATCTCGGTAGATAACTTTACTTGCTCTGCCGACATCTCTACCAGACCTTTAATTTCTAAAGAAGACATATAGGCATTTTCATAATTCTTCCCGGAAGCTGACAAATTAGCATCGGTAATATAAGGATAGAACTTAAATGTAACATTCTTATAATTAATATCATTAAAAGCGACTTCACATCCAGATGCTTTTTCTATGCCTTCGTTATATAATAATTTATATTCTGAGATGACCGTCTCAACGCCATCTTTTACTTCTGTCCCTTTTACGGCTACACGATAACCGCGTCCCGATCCTGTTCCACATTGTACAAACGACAACCCCGTAACCGAACTTAACGGACCTATTTCCATATAGGGCAATTCTGCTTCTGGCGTCGTATTGGGTACTTTATCGGTCATTGCCCAACCGATAGTAGCCAAATTATAACCGGAAGCTCCCGATCCGTCTGTATATGAGAATTTCGAAGTATTTACCCCTGTCGGATTCACCTCTGTTTTATAAAAGACGAAAGGTATCGAGTATTTTCCTGCATATGTTTGTACCTGCACAACTTTTTCATCCGATTTTGCGATAGGCTCCCACATATTAGAATCGAAATTTGTCTGATATATAACCGTTTCTTTCATTTGGGCTTGTTTTATTTCTCCGGTTATACTGAAATTTTTAAGATTCAAACAGCCTTGTGAAGAAACAGCGCCATTGCCTCCGATCAATCGAACGATGACACTTCCCTGATCTTTTGCCGAAGGCAAAGGGACACTAAAGTCAGAGAAAATCCACCAAACCGAAGGTTCTACCGTTTTGGCATAATTTCCGGCATCTACCCAAGTTGTTCCACCATCTACCGAATAAACCAGTTGTAAGGAGGTCGGAGCATTTCCATCTGAAGCGAAAGAAAAATTTGCAACAATATCCTGGTAGCCTGTGGTAGTAAATATAAACTGGAAATAATTGTTATGATTGGCCGATACGGTATAATCAGAAATATTATTTTGTCCGGCATAATAAAGACGCATCGTCAGATCGCCGTTACAGTTTGCATGTTGTACAGAATTGTAACAACCGTCTCCATCGGCCGACATTACCCCGTTTACACCATCGAGTTGTGCATCCGGATAAACTTTATAAAACCTGTCTGAATTTGAAGCGCCATTCCCTAAAGAAGACGGAGTTGCCGTTGGTGTTGCAATTTTATCCTCATTATTATAATCATACTCATGCATAAAATTCCAATCGACAAGCGTAACGGGATTTGTACTCTCTTGAGCGAATCCTTTCCAAGGGATCGTCATTAGGAATGCGAACAATAAAAAGTCAAAGAAGTTCTTTTTTCTCATGTCCTTAGTGGTATTAAATTAGAAAATTTATTAATTGTGGGCAAATTTATGGTGAAGAGAATGTCGGAATGTGTAATTACTGACTTTTCATGTGCACTAAATCGTATATAAAGAATAAATAAAAAAAACCGGCACTTATCAAAGTGCCGGCTTTCACATCTTATTATAAAAAGAGTCTCTAAAAACTATTTATTCTCTTTTTTAGGACGGTCTGAACGTTTATCCTGACGTTCTGGACGAGGCTGCAACGCTTTCATCGAGAGGCGGAATTTTCCGGTCTTTTTATCGATTTCTATCAATTTAACCGTAACTTCATCGCCTTCTTTGATGCCCGACTGTTCCATAGATTCGATGCGATCCCAACTTATTTCAGAGATATGCAGCAAACCATCTTTTCCCGGCATAAATTCAACAAATGCACCGAATGCAAGTATTGATTTCACTTTTCCGGTATAAACTTCTCCTTCTTCAGGAACAGCGACAATACCTTTGATGCGGGACAATGCTGCATTGATCGAATCACGGCTCGGCGCTGCAATTTCTATGAAACCGCCATTTTCAACCTCTTCGATCGTGATAACTGCACCTGTTGCTTCCTGAATACCTTGTATAATTTTTCCGCCCGGGCCAATGACTGCACCGATCATATCTTTCGGAATTGTCATTGTCTCGATTCTCGGGGCATGAGGTTTCAGATCGGGACGTGGTTCCGGAATCGTCTCAAGGATTTTTCCGAGGATATGCATACGGCCTTCACGAGCCTGAGCCAATGCTTTTTCAAGCACTTCATAGGAGAGCCCGTCGACCTTAATATCCATCTGTGTAGCCGTGATACCGTCTTTTGTTCCGGTTACTTTAAAGTCCATATCTCCCAGATGATCTTCATCTCCAAGAATATCGGACAATACAGCAAATTTGACATTATCTTTATCGGTAATCAATCCCATGGCAATACCCGATACCGGTTTTTTGATTTTAACACCGGCATCCATCAAGGCTAATGTCCCGGCACATACCGTTGCCATAGAAGACGAACCGTTCGACTCAAGGATATCCGATACAATACGGATTACATAAGGATAATCTTCGGGAATCATCCGTTTCAATGCACGGTTTGCCAAATTTCCATGACCGATTTCCCGGCGACCGACCCCTCTTTGAGCTTTTGCTTCTCCGGTAGAGAAAGGCGGGAAGTTATAATGAAGCAAGAAACGTTCACGAGTTTGATCCAGTACATCGTCAACAATCTTCTCATCCAACTTCGTACCCAATGTAACGGTCGATAAAGACTGAGTTTCTCCACGGGTAAATATAGCCGACCCATGAGGTCCCGGCAAGTAATCGACTTCGCACCAGATCGGACGTATTTGGGTAGTAGAACGTCCATCCAAACGTTTTCCTTCATCCAAAATGCAACGACGTACGGCCTCTTTTTCAACATCATGATAGTAACGTCTTACCAAAGGCTCTTTTTCTGCAACAGCCTCCGGATCCATTCCGGCCAGATATTCGGTAACAATAGCTTCAAATGCTTCGGTACGAGCATGTTTATTAGGATTTCCTGCCTGAGCTATTGCATAAGCTTTATCATAACATTTTTCCCATACATCTTTGCGGAGATCTTCATCGTTTACTTCATGGCAATATGTTCTTTTTACGGTAGATCCTACTGCTTCTGCCAACTCGATCTGCGCCTGACATTGGATTTTGATGGCTTCATGAGCGACTTTCATTGCTTCGAGCAATTCTGCTTCCGAAACTTCATCCATTTCGCCTTCGACCATCATGATATTTTCGATTGTCGCACCCACCATAATATCGATGTCGGCTTTTTTCAACTCCTCGAATGTAGGATTGATCTTAAACTGTCCGTCAATGCGAGCAACACGAACTTCAGAGATAGGTCCGTTAAACGGAATATCAGAAACGGCAAGAGCTGCAGATGCTGCCAGTCCGGCTAAAGCATCCGGCATATCGTGACCGTCTGAAGAAAACATAATTATATTTACAAACGTATCTGCGTGATAGTTATCCGGGAATAAAGGGCGTAATACGCGATCGACCAAACGGGCGGTCAAAATTTCGTAGTCAGAAGCACGTCCTTCTCTTTTTGTAAAACCTCCGGGGAAACGCCCGTAAGCTGAATATTTTTCTTTATATTCTACTTGCAAGGGCATAAAATCTACCCCTTCGCCAGCTTCTTGCGCTGACACTACGGTAGCCAAAAGCATGGTATTACCCATACGGACTTCTACGGCTCCGTCGGCTTGTTTAGCCAATTTTCCAGTTTCGATCGTGATGGTTCTTCCATCGCCTAAATCGATCGTTTTTTTAATAGGATTAATCATAAAAAATTTTTCTTATTCACTTTCTTTCCAAATTCATGCAAAGATAGTGAAAGTTTAAGTGCAACAACGTGAAAATGAAAGAAAAATCTTGTTTGAGGCTTTATTTTCACCTTTTATGACGAAAAATCTCCTTTTTAACCCTTTAAATTTATAAAATGCGGTTTGTTCTCTGAAAAAATATATCTTTGCAGAGTGAAAAGCATAAAGATCGTATGAAAAAGTATATTTACCTTTTATTGGTTATTGCAACCCTTTCGGCATGTCATCGCAACGACTTCACCGTAACAGGGAATGTTTCGGACGCAGAGGGAAAAACGTTGTATTTGGAGGCTACACAAATTAATAAAATCGTTACGTTAGATTCTGTGTTATTACGTTCGGACGGAAAATTCACGTTTTACGCACCGAAACCGGAATTTCCGGAATTTTACCGGCTCCGTCTCGACAGCTCGTATATTCATTTCGGAATAGATTCTACCGAGACCGTAACGTTACAGACATCGGGTAAATCTTTTACAGATTACACCATAGAGGATTCTGAGGAGAATAAACAGATACAAAAAATCTCCATAGCCGGAAGTTTATTGAAAAGTGAGGTCGATGATATTCTGAGCGATACCCGGCCTTCGGACAGTGTTCGGATTGCAAATACCAAAAGGCTTCTGAATGCAATAAGCGAGTACAAGAATACGGTTATACCTATTATATATAAAAATCCCAAATCAAAAGCGGCCTACTTTGCTATCTTCCAGCAGGTAAACGGAAATGCTATTTTCGACCCGTTCGACAAGGAGGACAGCAAGGTTTTCCGTGCCGTAGCCAATGCATACGATACTTATTATAAAGGGTCTTTACGGGCCAAACAACTTTACAATATGGCGATCGCATCTCTGCAAGCCGAACGCCAACTTAAACAACCGACCGTGTTTGATCAAATAACCGAGACATCTTTGATCGATGTTGCCTTGCCGGATATCCGGGGAAAGGAACAGCGGCTTTCAGACTTAAAAGGGAAAGTGGTCTTACTCGATTTTACGGCCTACCAAACCGATTACTCTCCCGAATATAATATTTTACTTGCCAAAATCTACAAACAATTTAAAGATAAAGGATTGGAGATTTATCAAGTATCTTTAGACAGTGACGAAAATTTCTGGAAAGTATCGGCGTCGAATCTTCCATGGATCTGTGTTCGGGACGAGGCCAGCATCTATTCTACCATAGCGGCTTCGTATAACGTTAAAAATCTACCGAGCGCATTCTTGATAGACCGATCAGGCGCCATACGGCAACGAATCGCTTCGGCAGAATCGATTGCCCAAGAAATTCAGAAACTTTTATAAGGAACGATCACAAATAAAAGTTTTATTCAGAGAAAGTTAGAAAGAATGGCTTTTTTATTTGGAAAGTAAAAAAAAGACCTTATCTTTGCAATAGGGAATATACAAAAAGGAGTTCCGGCTTAACGGCGGGAATTCTTTTTTGTTTTATAATGCAAAAGACAGAATATCATTAAAAATTAAAAACTATAGGAGATCAAAATTATGGCTATTGTTTATATGACCGAAGAAGGTTATAAAAAAATGCTCGAAGAGATTAATTATCTCGAGACGGTAAAGAGACCCGAGATATCAAGGCAGATTGCGGAGGCTCGCGATAAAGGCGACCTTTCGGAAAATGCAGAATATGATGCCGCCAAAGAAGCTCAAGGTCTGTTGGAAATGAAAATTGCTCAATTAAAAGACAAAGTTGCCAACGCTCGCATGATCGATGACACAAAACTAAATACCCACACCGTGCAAATATTGAATAAGGTAAAAATAAAGAATACCAAAAATAACGCCGTCATGCAATATATGCTCGTTTCGGAGAGCGAAGCCAACTTGAAAGAAGGAAAAATTGCCGTAAGTACCCCAATCGGTAAAGGGTTACTGGGAAAGAAAGTGGGAGATATTGTAGAAATACAAGTACCATCAGGTCTTATGACATTCGAGATTATCGATATTTCGATTTAAAAAAACGACACCCTCCGGGTTTATGCCCAGACGGTGTCGTTTTTCGATATAAACTGCCCCAATGTACATATCCTATAGTTTGCCGTACATTGCGGGCAGTTTTTCAAAAAAAATACTCAATCTATAATCAAATAACTATTATGCCAACAATTTTCAGTCGTATCGTAGCAGGAGAAATTCCGTGTTACAAAATTGCCGAAAACGAGAAATATTTTGCTTTTCTCGACATTAATCCTTTAGCCGAAGGTCATACGTTAGTCATTCCTAAAGCAGAGGGAGATTATATCTTCGATATGTCGGATGACGATTATTTGGGGCTGACTTTATTTGCAAAGAAAGTTGCTCAAGCTATCGAAAAGGCGATTCCCTGTAAACGTGTAGGAGTTGCCGTTATGGGACTGGAAGTTCCCCATACTCACATTCACTTGATTCCTATCAATAAGGAAACCGACATGTACTTCTCGAAGGAAAAACTCTCTCTTTCTCCTGAAAGAATGAGTGAAATCGCTGCGGCTATTGCATCGAAGATGAAATAACTGCTCGGAGAGAATAGAAGAAATACGGTAAGAACGACCGCCCGTTTAAAGTGTTCTAAACGGGCGGTCGTTCTTTTATGATAGATAGAGAAAAAGCCTTCTGCAAGGGGCAACGATTCTTTCCGGCACAGGATGGATATTTTCCCCCCCCTCTCGCAAAAACAATGCAAATAGAAAAAGGGCTGCTTCGCAAGGAAGCAGCCCTTTTTAACTAATCGGATAATGTCTTTTTATTTTGTCAAATCAGATATATCATATTTTGCAAATTCTACATCTGCAGCAGCAAAAGCTTTCATCTGGCTATCCAAACTGATGGCTTTTTGCAAGTTTTCTTTAACCATCTTTTCATTGTTTGTACGAGCACCAACAACAGCCAACAGATAAAGAGTTGTAGCATCTTTTCCGTCATTGATAGAAGACAATGTGTTTTTAGCTTTGTTGTAATCTTTAGTCAAGATTTGTGCGATAGCGGCATTATTGCTCTTCGTGTCACCAAATGCTTTAACAGCTTTTTGGTATTCACCTTTCTTCAGATAAAGAACGCCAGTAGCTTCTTTCAATTCATCGATACCAGCAGCATTTCCGAATTCTTGAGCGGCTTTGTCATAATCATCTTTCGACAAGCTGATCAAACCTAAGTTCATTTGAACTTCCGGAGCTTTCGGATCGATTTTTGCAGCTTTCTTGAACCAGTTTTCTGCTTCTGCTACATTTTGTTTCTGATAATAAGCCATACCTACATTGTTATATGCACGGTAGTCGTTCGGATAAATTTCAGCAGCTTTTTTGTAGATTGCGATCTTTTCGTCTTTAGAATCTGTCAATGTAGCGGCATATAATAATTCATCCAAAGTCAACGATTTAGGATCAGAAGTAGCCAATTTGCTGATTTCTGCATCAGATTTTCCGATAATGTCTATGCTTGCAGAGATTCTTGAATAACGCAACTGCGGAAGTATTTCGTCAGCCAAGATCTTGAAAGTGCTGGACATATTCTTGATTTCTTTTTCACGTTGTTCAGGATCAGAGTACATAGAAAGAACACGAAGGATAAGGTCTTTATCTTGGATGTTTGATTTTTCAACCAATTCTTTAAATCCTTCCCAATCTTGAGCTGTAAATTCAGCTGTCATATCAGTAGTGATATTGTTCTTCTGCAACTCTTTATTCATATATTCTACCGTATTCTTTTCACGGTTTTCAGCCAACTTGGTATTCAATTCAACACCACCATCAGGAGAAGCGTAAGAAGAAATGTTGATTCCTTTCAGTTCTCTATTTTCAGCGGTAGCAGCATTGGCAACTTCGTTGTGGAATTCTTTCATTTGATCGGTCGACAACTGATTGGCACGAATGTTAGCTTGTTGAATCAAGAATAAGATATCAGCTTTGCGAGTTTCATTGATAACGCGTTGGAATTTATCTGCTGCAAGCGCAGGTTTTACGGTTGCTGCATCGCTAATTTCTGCGGTAGCCAAAACTCCTTCTGCAACTTTTACACGAGGCAGGTCATAAGATTTGGAACCTTTTTGTACTTTAAATGCAAGATACAATTCAGATTTTCTCATTTGGGGGATATAATCAAAAGAAGTCTTCATTGTGATATTTCCACCCATTTTGTAAGAAATAGTCTGGTTATTACCTTTTACTTTTTCTCCTTGATAAGTATATGAAGTGCCTGCAGTTTCGCCACCTTCATAAACCAAGTACGGAGTAACCGTAACGGTAACATTTTTCTTGAAATACTTTTCGGGGAATTTCCCGGTAATTGTTGCGGCTACTTTTCCGCCAACAACTTCAAGTGGAGAGGGAGTTACGGTAAAGTAATCTGCCGATAATCCACCCATTTTTTTACATCCTACAAAGGCTACCAAAACAGCCAATAATAAGGGTAAATAGAGCTTTTTATTCATAACTAATTGTTTAATTGGGTTATACTTCTTCTTTCTTTCTATATATATTTACAAAAGTAACACTAATTTTTAATTTAATCCTCTATTATATGAAAAAATAGGGTTAAAAACAATCTTATATTTTATAAGATTCCAAATTACCGAGACAAATATAGTTAAATTTCTGACAATCGGGCACTGGGAATGGCAATTTTTTTAGTACAAAACGTAGATTGTTGAGGCTAAATAGGCCTATTTTACGAATTTTATATTTTTATGCAAAAAAGTCTTTCGCTTTAACGTATCAAAAATGGTATTTCATATTCCGGGGATGATGATTCAATATCTCGCTTTTTATGAATTCTTTATCCATGTGTACATAAATCTCGGTCGTAGTAATGCTCTCATGTCCCAGCATTTGCTGAATAGCCCGCAAATTGGCGCCTCCTTCAAGTAAATGTGTTGCAAACGAGTGTCGCAAAGTATGCGGACTGACTTTTTTGTGAATGCCGCATATCTCACATTGATTGCGAATGATATAAAAAATCATGACCCGGGACAACCTCCCGCCCCGTCTGTTCAAAAAAAGAATATCTTCGTCTCCTTTTTTTATATTGAGTAACTTCCGATCCTCTTTATATGCATTTATCTCGTCCAATGCAATTCTCGAAATGGGAACCAACCGCTGCTTTCCCCCCTTTCCTTCGATCATCAGAAACTCTTCATTTTCATAAATCTGGGAAATTTTTAAATTTATCAACTCCGATACTCGCAATCCGCAATCGTATAAGACTTCTATAATCGTCTTGTTACGCTGGCTTTCGGGCAAAGACATGTCAAACGAACCGATAAGTCGCTCCACCTCTTCGACACTTAATATTTCCGGAAGATGAAGCCCGAGCTTAGGCCCCTCTATCGTCTCTATCGGGCTCTCCTCGATATAACCTTCGACACACAAAAACCGATAGAACGATTTCAGCCCGGATAATATACGGGCCTGCGATCTGGGATGTATCCCGACATCCTGCAAACTACAAATAAATTGATGGATATCGATTTGCTTTAAAGCATCGACCGTCAGATTCTCAATTCCTATATACAACAATAATTTGTACAAGTCATTTTGATAAGATGCAATCGTATTTTCCGAAAGCCCTTTCTCTATCCTTAAATAACGCCGATATCCTTTTATTAAATCATTCTCGGCAAGTATCATTTTATTACGAATTAAATATTCGATTTTTTTCTTACTTTTGCAACATCTTACCGAAATATTCGAAATTTCAAATTTTTCGGACAAGACAAAGATATAAAAAAGATTCTTTTATGAATATACTTATTATTAACGGCCCCAACCTGAACCTTCTCGGCAAACGGGAAAAGTCTGTTTATGGAGAAAATTCTTTTGAAAGCTATCTGGAATTTTTAAAAAAGAAATATTCTGAACATGAGTTGATTTATTTCCAATCAAATATCGAAGGTGAATTAATCAATGAGCTACATCGATTCGGGTTCGGAGAAGCAGACGGTATCGTTCTTAATGCCGGAGCTTACACCCATACTTCGATCGCCCTTTTAGATGCAATACGTGCGATCAACGTACCGGTAATAGAGGTACACATTTCGAACATACAGTCGCGCGAGTCTTATCGTCATGTTTCGGTAATCGCCGCCGCTTGCAAAGGTTCGATTGCCGGATTCGGCATGGACTCATACCGTTTGGCGATCGAGGCTTTGATCAATAACAAAGAATAAATTCTTTAAGAAGCCTCAAAAAAACAAATTCTTTTTTCAGATTGTTACACAAGTTATATAGATTCAAGTTATGTCAAAACAAACCAAGATTGTTGCTACTGTTTCGGATAAACGCTGCGAGATCGAGTTTATACGAGATCTTTTCAATAACGGAATGAATGTGGTCCGCATGAATTCAGCTCACTTAAATGCTGAAGGATTCAATAAAATCATTACAAATGTGAGAGCTGTTTCGAACACAATCGCTATTCTCATGGACACCAAAGGACCGGAGATGCGCACAACCCCCATTGCAGATGACGGACACATCAACTTTTCGACCGGAGATGTCGTAAAAATGAGCGGAGACCCAGATCAGTTGACAACCAAAGAACATATTTGCATCTCTTACCCGAATTTCGTCAAAGATCTTTCTGTCGGAAGTCTGGTATTGATCGATGACGGCGAAATCGAATTCAAGGTAACAGAAAAACATGACGGTTTTCTTTTTTGTGTTGCTGAAAATGAGGGAGAATTAGGATCGAGAAAGAGCGTCAATGTTCCCGGTGTACGCATCAACCTCCCGGCATTGACCGAAAAAGACCGCAAAAACATTTTATACGCCATCGATCACAATATCGATTTCATAGCCCACTCTTTTGTACGGAGCAAACAAGATGTGCTCGATATCCAAAAAATTCTCGATGCTCATAACAGTGGCATTAAAATCATTGCAAAAATAGAAAACCAAGAAGGGGTTGACAACATCGATGAGATTCTTGAAGTTGCCTATGGGGTAATGATTGCCCGTGGCGATTTAGGAATAGAAATTCCGCAAGAAAAGATTCCGGGAATACAGCGTATCTTGATCAAGAAATGCGTACAAGCCAAAAAACCGGTTATCGTAGCTACGCAAATGTTGCATTCGATGATCAAAAATCCTCGTCCTACGAGAGCCGAAGTTACAGATATCGCCAATGCGATCTATTACCGCACCGATGCATTGATGCTGAGCGGAGAGACGGCATACGGAAAATATCCGGTAGAGGCGATCGCTACCATGTCGAAAGTGGCTGAAGAAGCGGAAAAGACAAAATTATCGGATAACGACATTCAAGTGTCGACCGAAGACGACAAGGAAGACATTACGGCATTTCTTGCCAAACAGGCGGTGCGCTCATCGGTAAAACTTGGGGTAAAAGCGATTATTACCGACAGTTATACCGGACGGACAGCTCGAAACATTGCCGCATACAGAGGGAAATATCCTGTGCTTGCCGTTTGTTACAAGGAATCTACAATGCGGGAATTGGCCTTATCGTATGGCGTAATTGCCGTATATCAGCCCGAAACCCGGACTTCAAGAGAGTATCTTCACAACGGATTGATATTGATGATCAACCGGGGATGGATTACACGGGATGACTTGATCGCATACATCGGAGGAGCCTTCGGTGAAGGCGGCGGAAGTACTTTCCTCGAAATCGAAACGGTTGGTAAAGTATTGGACTGCTACAATAACTATCTGCTCCCGAACTTAGAAGATGTGGAGTAAGGGGATTCCGAATATATGGAAGAATTATTAGAACAATATATTCTTGACCATATCGATAAAGAAGGTGACCTTCTAAAGCGGTTGAGCCGGGATACTCACGTGAAACTGTTGCGCCCCCGCATGTTGTCAGGACATCTGCAAGGACGCATTCTGAAAATGATTTGCCGGATGATTCGTCCCGATAAAATTCTCGAATTAGGGACATTCACCGGTTATTCGGCATTGTGTATGGCAGAAGGGCTGAATCCCGGCGGAGTTCTCCACACGATCGAGATGGATGATGAATTGGAAGATTTCACACGTTCTTATTTCGAACAATCGCCTTACCGGGAATCGATCCGGTTTCACATAGGAGACGCCATGAAGATCGTACCGACACTCGATGAAGTATTTGATCTGGTATTTATCGATGCCGACAAACGTCATTATTGCGAATATTATGAACTGGTATTCGAAAAGGTGCGCCCGGGAGGATTTATCTTAGCCGACAACACATTATGGGACGGGAAAGTAATCGATTTACAGTCTAAAGACAGACAGACTGTCGGCATTCGGGAATTCAATGACCTGATCGCTTCGGATACCCGTGTAGAGAAAGTGATCGTCCCTTTGCGAGACGGATTAACGTTAATCTGGAAAAAATAAATCGAATCGGATAAGATATTTCCCGAAAAGTTCGTATCTTGATCTGTCGTAATATTGCGTCTACATCGATCGAACCTTACCGAACAGCAAGGTAAAAAACAAAATTCTAAATTATGGAAACGACAAGACAAAGTAAAATAAGCCGACTGATTCAGAAAGACTTAAGCGATATCTTTCAGAATGAGACTCGCAAAACCCACGGGACACTTATTTCGGTAAGCGTCGTGCGGGTAAGTGCCGATTTGAGCGTAGCCAAAGCATATCTAAGCATTTTCCCTCCGGAAAAGTCGCAAGAAATACTCGAATCGATCCGCAATAATGCCAAATCGATCCGTTACGAACTTGCACAAAGGGTACGGTTTCAATTGCGAAAGACGCCGGAATTAATGTTTTTCCTGGATGACTCTCTCGATTATATAGAGAATATCGACATGTTATTGAAAAAATAAAGAGGCGCAATGAGTCTTTCGCTGAAAATAGCTATCCGATACCTTTTTTCAAAAAAATCTCATAGTGCGATCAATACCATATCGATCGTGTCGATATGTGGTGTCGCAATAACCACAATGGCTCTGATCTGCACGCTATCGGTCTATAACGGGTTTCAAGACCTGATAGCGTCGCTATACTCGTCGCTCGATCCGCAAATTAAAATTACACCGGCCACGGGAAAGACTTTCTCATTAGAAACCCCTGCCATAAAAGAGCTTGCCCAATGGCCCGAGATAGAAGAGATAGCTCCTGTAATAGAAGAAAATGCACTATTGATTTACCGAAACAACCAAACGCCTGTATTATTAAAAGGTGTGCCCGACAACTATGCACAAGTGACCCAAATAGACAGCATCTTGCTCGACGGAGAGTTTTTGCTGAGAGATTCTATTGCTAATTATGCAACTATCGGAGTAGGTGTAGCCAACCGTTTGGAAGTGAGAGCGCATTATGTATATCCGCTGTCGGTATATACGCCCAAACGTAAGGCGAAAGTAAATCTGGCCAATCCGTCGACGGCATTCAACGAAGACCGGATGTTCGCCGCTGCGGTGTTCAGCGTCAATCAACCGGAATATGACGACCAGATGGTTATCGTCCCGCTGGATATGGCCACCGAACTTTTCGACTATGAACACCAAGCCACGGCCTTAGAAATAAAGCTAAAAGACGGAAGCTCTGAGAAACAAACTCTTTCGAAACTGTCGGAACATTTAGGAAAAGATTTCATCGTCAAAGACCGGATGATGCAACAAGAGACTTCATTCAGAATGATGCAGATAGAGAAATGGATGACTTTCTTGATATTGGCTTTTATCCTGATGATCGCTACATTTAATGTGATCGGGTCTTTATCGATGCTGATCATCGACAAACAAAACGATATTAAGACTCTTCGCAACTTGGGTGCCGACGAAAATCTTATTTCTAAAATATTCTTTACCGAAGGATGGCTCATCTCGGCCATAGGTGCCGGGACCGGTCTGATCGCCGGAATATGCCTATGCTGGCTCCAACAAGAATACGGTTTATTGCAGTTGGGGCAAACTTCCGGAGCCTTCGTCGTAGATGCCTATCCCGTACGCCTTTTGTGGAGCGACGCGCTTGCCGTGCTGGCAATTGTTACGTTGTTGGGATTACCGGCAGCCTGGTATCCCGTAAAATATTTGCGTAACAAATGGCTCAAACAGTCGGATGATAACTGATGCTGCACATCAAGGGATTTGATAAAAGAAAGAAAATCTATTTTCATATTTTTTCTATACCTTTGCAAAAACAATATACAAAAGAAATATTCCCGTATCTAAAAATTTCATTATGTGTAAAATAAACTTCAAAAAAGCGTTGCCGTATATCGGTTCTGTTTTGTTTATGATCATTCTTTCCTACATCTATTTTTCTCCGGATATTCTGGAAGGGAAAGTCCTCTTTCAAGGAGATACACAACAAGGAATCGCAATCGGGCAAGAAGGCAAGGCTTTTCATGAAGCAACGGGAGAGACAACACGTTGGACCAACTCTCTTTTCTCGGGAATGCCGAACTTCCAGATTTCTCCCAGCTATGCAAACAACTATTGGATGGGGCAAATCGGGAAGGTATATCACCTTGGATTACAATCTCCGGCATCACTTGTTTTTATCATGATGTTGGGATTTTTTATCCTCTTATTGACAATGAAAATCAAGTGGTATCTTGCCTTAGTAGGGTCGATTGCCTATGCCTTTTCGTCTTACTTTTTCATTATCATAGGTGCCGGACACATTTGGAAATTCATCACCTTGGCATATATTCCGCCGACAATTGCAGGAATAATACTGACATATCGTGGTAAATATATCGGGGGAACTGCAATGATCGGATTTTTCGGAATGATGCAGATCACCTCGAACCACATCCAAATGAGTTATTATTTCTTGTTCTTCATTGCAGCTTTGGTTATCGCCTATTTCTTTGAATTCAAGAAAAGAAACGAACTTCCGCAATACTTCAAGGCTACCGGTATAATTATCTGCGCCGGACTGTTGGCAATAGGTGCAAATCTTCCCAGCCTTTACAACACTTATGAATACTCTAAAGAGACCATGCGCGGACAATCGGAACTTACCGACGCAAGCCAGAAGACATCGGTAAAAAGCGGATTGGACACCGAATATATTACTCACTGGAGTTACGGGATAGGCGAAACTTGGTCGCTACTGATCCCGAACGTAAAGGGGGGAGCGACCGGTCCCATCGCAGAAAATACGGATGCGATGCAAAAGGCCGACCCTGCAATGCGGGAATATGTAGCGCAAATCGGAAACCATTACTGGGGCGACCAGCCGGGAACTGCCGGTCCGGTATATGTAGGCGCATTTGTCATGTTACTCTTCGTATTGGGATGTTTTATTGTCAAAGGGCCTCTGAAATGGGCGATATTGGCAGCAACGGTATTAACGGTGCTTTTGTCTTGGGGTAAAAACTTCTTGCCTCTTACCGACTTTTTTATAGAGTATTTCCCGATGTACAACAAATTCAGAACGGTATCGAGTATCCTCGTCGTCGCCGAATTCTGCATCCCATTACTGGCTGTTTTGGCATTGAAAGAAATCATATCGAACCCGCACATCCTGATCGAAAAGAAAAAAGAGAGCATCATCGCTTTTTCCCTGACCGGAGGAGTCTCGCTTTTATTCTATCTCTTCCCTACTCTATTCTTCAATTTTTTAAGTGCCGAAGAACAATCTTTCTTGGGAGAACATGTCGAATATCGTGATGTATTCTATAATCTCGAAATCGTGCGGGAATCGATCTTTACCGACGATGCCTTGCGCAGTTTTCTGTTTATTCTGGCAGGTTCTGCCGTTTTGTTCTTGTTTGCTAAAGGGAAAATCAACAAGACCATGCTGGTCACTCTCTGCGGAATTGTCATCCTTGCCGACATGTATCCGGTAAACAAACGTTATCTGAACAGTGAAAACTTCGTTTCGGCAAGAAAGTTGCAGGACCCGTTCCCCATGACCGAAATCGACAAACAGATTCTTGCCGATCCCGACCCGAACTATCGTGTATATAATTTATTGTACGGAGATCCTTTCAATGATGCCATCACCTCTTACCGTCACAAATCTATCGGCGGTTACCACGCTGCAAAATTGCGGAGATACGACGATTTGATAAAGTATCAATTGAGTAAGAACAATCCGCACGTGATCAATATGCTCAATACGAAATATTTTATTTTGCCCGGGGAAGAGGGAAGTGCGCCTCAAGTAATACAAAATCCGGAAGCCGCCGGAAATGCCTGGTTTGTGTCTGAAATAAAATGGGTTGAGAATGCGCAAGAAGAGATGGACGCACTGAACGATTTCAATGAAAAAAAGACGGCGATCGTCGACCGCCATTTCGCAGACAAGATAAAAACCGACGTTTCGGCTCCGGCAGCGGGCGACACGATCTATTTAACCTCTTATAAACCTAACGAACTAAAATATAAATCGCACGCATCGAAAAACAATTTCGCGGTATTCTCCGAAATCTATTTCCCATGGGGATGGCATATTTCGATAGACGGAGAACCGGTCGAAATGTCGCGTGTAAACTACGTCTTACGCGGACTGGATATTCCTGCCGGCGATCATGAGATCATTTTCCGATTCGACCCACAATCGATTCACGTTACGGTAAGTATCGCATTTGTATGTATCGCTCTGATTCTCCTATTGGGCATTGCGGCGATTTATCTCAGTTGCAGGAACAAGAAAGTGCAGAACAATGGCTGAAACTCGTTTGGTAAAGATAATAATACCGATCTATACGACAGAGCTTTCTGACACTGAATGGATTTCTCTGGACCGTTGTTTTAACGTATTGAGTCATTACGACATATGCTTTGTCGTGCCACAAGGTCTGGATATGTCGTCGATAGAGAAACGGTATGGGAAAAGAGAAATATATGCCTTTGACCCATCTTATTTCAACGGATTAAAGGGATATAACCGGTTGATGCTCTCTCCAGAGTTTTACCGGACATTTTTAGATACCCAATACATATTGATATATCAGCCCGACGCCTTTGTCTTCAGAGATGAACTTACGCAATGGTGCAAACGCAACTTCGATTATGTCGGTGCGCCATGGATCCCCAAGCGAAAGTATGCACGATGGTATTATCACCTATTTCTCAAACTGAAAAAAGGTTATAACAAACTTTTTAATGCGTCTGATTATTCAGAACTTTTCTATAAGGTAGGCAATGGCGGACTTTCGCTGAGAAAAGTCTCGGCCTTTTATGAGATTGCCCAAAGCGAACGTCCAATGATAGAGGAATATCTATCGAAATGCAACCACAACCGATTCAATGAAGATGTATTCTGGGGAATAGAAGTGAACCGTAAGGAACACAGACTCAGAATCCCGTCATGGAGAGAGGCGATTACTTTTGCTTTCGACAAATTGCCGGAAGAGGCTTTTCAGATACACGGGCACCAACTCCCGTTCGGATGCCACGGGTGGAACAAACCGGCAATGTTACCGTTCTGGCGTCCGATCATCGAAAAAATAATCCAGTCTGACTCGAAACTGCACCACTCTTGATTGTCAGAAAAGAGGCTTCCCGGTTTTTCGGATATAACGTTTATTGCGCCAATAATACCGATTCAAGAAATTGGGATAGAACGAATATAGAAATATACGGAATTTTTTCCCCGGGGCAAAATAGGGAATATATTTCTTGTATCGTTTATAAATAGAATAATTAAGGCCTCCGGCTGCCCGCTGTTTTTTAAGATGTCTCTTTCCGAAAAGGCGGGTCTTTTTCCCGTGGAATGCTATGCAATAACGTTTTGCCTCGATCGTGAGGTTATCGGGTAAAGAGAGAATCATTTCGGTCCATGCTCCTCCGAAAATTTCCATAACCCGTCCCGGATTCCAACTGTTCCCTTTCGGGAGCATACTTCCGTGTATCAAATCCAAGCCGCTCCAGATGGCCGTGAATTTATCGAGCCGAGCCAACGAATCGAATACTACCCCCAAATGCAGGAAATGGGTATTTCTGTATTTCTCGAAATTTCCCATCTGAATGATTTTTTGGGAAAATATGGTCGAGGACAACAGGGTCATGTGCCAACCTAAATCGTGAAGCAACTCACTGGCGTCGGTATAGACCTTGGGCGGAATGCAGGAGAGCGCCCGATGCACTTCATCAACGATATAAAGATCGGGAGCCTGCTCAGACAGCGCTTTTACTACTGCCGGGAAATTTTGAGCTTGTAATCGGTTACCGTCTCCGATCACCCAACAGTAGGGGGTCTTCGCCAATTTCAAGGCTGTTTCAAAATTAATATCGTATCCCTTATTTTCGTCTTGTCCGAAATACTCTAAACGGTCATACAATCCTTGATAAGCTTCTACAACCTTGCGTGTATTGTCGGGCGAACAGTTATCGACAATGATTAAACGGAATTTATAAGGTTTTATTTTCGGGATAATATCTTCCAGCGCTTCACAAACATTTACAACCCGATTATAAGT
This sequence comes from uncultured Bacteroidales bacterium, assembly GCA_949297285.1. Lineage (GTDB taxonomy): Bacteria > Bacteroidota > Bacteroidia > Bacteroidales > Coprobacteraceae > Coprobacter. Next base: position 3,091 of record CASFRL010000136.1, on the reverse strand, counting down.
CGGCATACACAATGTAAGCAATTCTGATGGATCAGTCATTTGTTTGTTATCCATATTTATACGATATTATTTAGGGGACAAAGATAGAAAATCCCCGTCAAATCTGATTCGAATTATATTAAGGATTAGTTCGAAAAAAACGAATTTTGCAATATTATCAAAAAAACAATTTATAAAGAATGTCTTCTCTTCCAGTCCATACGGAAATCTTCTACTTGAATATCTTTTCTATTGATTACCATAGACTCAGATCTTTCAAAGCATTTTGCATAAACCTTGGTCATCGAATCGGCCAAGACATTTTCTTGAAAACGTTTTAAATAGAGATTTCCTGAAGTAATCATTTTTTCACGTAAGGCACGATCGGTCAACACACGGTTCATCGCTTCAGCCATTCCGGCAACATCGTCCGGATCGACATATAACGAATCTTTTCCTCCGGCTTCTTCCAAACAAGAGCCCGTAGCTGCAATAACCGGCAGTTGGGAATGCATCGCCTCGATAATGGGGATTCCGAATCCTTCGAAACGAGAAGGATAAACAAACAGTGTAGCCAATTGATAAACTGCGGGAAGGTCCTTATGCGGAAGATTGTGTATCAAATGAACTCTGTCGGCCAACCCATTTTCGTTTATGTAGTCTGTTATTTCATTTACATAAGAGGTCTTCCGTCCGATAGCAACCAAATGGACGTCGGAAGGTACATCTTTCAATGCCCGCACAGCCAACATAAGGTTTTTGCGCGGCTCTATACTTCCTACGTTCAAGATAAATTTATCCGGCAGGTTATATCTGGCTTTTATTTCGGCCTTGCACGCTTCGCTTACCTTGACAGAATATTGCGGATCGCAACCCTGATATACGACATCTATTTTTTCTTCCGGAATATGATAGAAATGCATTATATCCCGCTTTGTACATTCACTGATCGCAACGATGCGATCTGCGACATGACAAGCATAACGGAATTTAAAATTATAGATTTTGCGGTCTATCGGCGTATAATATTCGGGATAACGCAAAAAGATAAGGTCATGTATGGTAACGACGCTCTTTATTCCGGTTTTATGAATTCCTATCGGCAACTCATTGCTCAACCCATGATATAGTTGCACGCCGCTACGTACAAGGTCTTTTTTAATAAACCAAGTACGCCATAAGGAGGAAAAACGCTTCATCGTAGTAGACTGCGGGAATAACGAACGCACATTTTTATGATGTAACAGTTTATCGAACGAGCTGTTTTTCTTTTCTTTGGGAACAAATAAACGGTAATTATTGCTCTGATGATAAGTTGCTAATATATCAACCATATATCGGCTATAATTCCCCAATCCTGTTTGGTTTGCCATTGCCCGCTTTGCATCCAACCCAATAATCATGCTACTCCGATTTATACGTTTTTTGTTTATTTTATTTTTTCTGAGTTTTACTTTCATAAATGAAATAAAAACAGACATCTATACAAAAGACGTATCTTATCTGCAATATGCTGCATGGAGCAAAATAAACTTTTATTTTCTTCCGAAATCGGCAGGTATTTCTCCCCACTCTTTGGTTTCCCATTTTACCAACCGATTGGTATAGGTATTCTCAGCCAACCATTTCTCAGCACGAGTTATCAGTTCAAATATTTTTGCATTCCTTTCTGTCCGTTCCAGTTTGGTCTTGCATTTTTTATCACGTACCCAAGCCATTGCATTCCGGCTGTCCGAGCAAATCGTCATTGTGCTGTTTTTTTTCTTTAACAACGCCAAGGCGTGAACCAAAGCCAAGAACTCGCCGATATTATTCGTACCGTCCTCGAAAGGTCCTTGACGGAAGATCTCTTCCCCGGTACGGACATATACTCCCCGATACTCCATTTTTCCGGGATTTCCCATACAAGAGGCGTCTACGGCCAACGAGTCTTTCAAATCTTCAGGTAGAGCATCCAGATTTGCCGGCCGACCTTTTTTTATGGCCTCGGCCAACTGCTCCAATACCCCCAAATGCTCTTCATAGCCTGTCCGAAAGGCCTGTACGGCTGCCTCTTGGGTCGGAAAACTCTTATATTTAGCTCCCGGATAATTTTTTACCTGCAATTGGCATTCTTCCCAAGAATCATAAACTCCCGGCGCCAAACCTTCCCACACCACATAATACTTAAACTTATTTCCCATATCCGGAACTGTCATTAAAAAATCGTTTCGTACAAAATTAGATATATTTTATTGAGTATTGCGGCAAAATGGTCTATTTTTGCAAAATAATCATCATAACAACCTCGTTATATTTCCAGTTATGAAAAGAATATTCCTCACCGGATATATGGGATCGGGAAAAAGTACTCTCGGCCTGCGACTCGCACAAAAGACCGGGCTTTCGTTTATCGATCTCGATCACTATATCGAAACTCGATTTCAAAAAACGATAAATGAAATATTTGCAGAAAAGGGAGAGGCTGGGTTTCGAACCATCGAACAAAAGATATTGAGAGAGGTCGGCGAATTTGAAGACGTAATAATCGCTACCGGAGGCGGTACTCCATGTTTTTTTGACAACATCGACTACATGAACAGGCAAGGTTGTTGCATTTATCTGCAAACGACACCGCAAACTCTTTTCGAAAGATTGAAGCACGCCCGAAGCAGCCGACCCTTGCTAAAAGACAAAACCGACCCGGAATTATTGGATTTTATAAAAGAGAATCTCGCCCGGCGAGAAGATAAATATAAACAATCATCTGTTATCTTCGATACCGGAAAACTGGAAAGCCATGAAGCGATCGAAAAAGCCGTAGACCGACTTTACGAACTTTGCAACGACATAGAAAGTTAGCCTTCAAAAAAACGGGAAAAAGAGATATTTTATACCCGAAATTATATAAAAACAGGTAGAAATAACTTATTTTCAAAAAATTCACACGGATAACTTCCTAAAAACTGGTTTAGTTACCAAAAATTTTGTTTCTTTGCGTTGCAGTAATAAATTAGCTGCATAAAAAGCACATTTGCTATACAATAAACATCATTTTTGCTGGAATATATAATAAATTGAAACTTTAAGCATATTTTTTCATTGCAATAACTCGAGTGGAACAATAAACTAA
>CASFRL010000135.1 GCA_949297285.1 uncultured Bacteroidales bacterium | reverse complement strand
TGGCCGGACGTTTCATTAAGAACTTTGCTAAGTTTGAAGGAAATGCTGCCGGAAAAGCATTGGTAGCTGCCGGACCGAAACTTTAATATGGCTTAGAATAATATCTTTATAAAAAATAGGCCTAAAAGTCAAACAAGACTTTTAGGCCTATTTTTTATTATTTCTGAATTGCTGTATCCTTTTCCTCCCCCCCTCCTAAATGGTTCTTGTCTGATCTTTTATTCGGTTGGCTCTAAACAGTCTCCGGGATATTTTCACAAATTGTAAATTTATAATTTGCAAAGTTTATTATATGAATTGTGAATTTATTTTTACGAAATGCAAATAGTTTTTCTAAAGGCTCCTGTATTTTTATATTATATTATTCTCAAATTGCCCGTATTGACGAGAGCTAAAAAAGTTATTGAAAATCATCGTATTTTTTATTAAGTGATATAATTTTCTATGATTAGTTTATTATGGTCTAAATTAATTTTTGTATGAGGAGTTTGTGATCGTTATAAACTTTGTTGTTGCTCCGGATGTTTATATTGTATTGATAATTTGTGTGAAATTAAAAAAAAGTAATAAACCAGTCTTTATTATAAAGGTGTTTTGCAATAAATTACAGAAAGAAAAAGATACTGTTATGGTGCGGATCTTGCTGTGTTTAGTTATTGTATTTGCCATAGGTAATGTTTGGGTCGCACATTCGGCTGAGACAAGTCCGGCTTTTACCGATTCAATAGCTGTAAATGAGCATATAGAATACTCCCCGATTAATCATACGTATGAACTTTGGGGGTGGAGTATATTGCGATACCATTATTATCGTTTTCTTAATCTTTTTGCTGGTTATCCTTGGGCTGTTCGTGTGGCTTATGGTGTTATCTTGGGTTGCATTACAGGTTTTTTATTTGTTTTGATAGCGATGATTATAGATGTGTATCGTACCCAACGGACTAAACGGTTTTATGAGCAGATAAGAGAAAGGTATTTTGAGAAAATGAAAAGTGTTTGCTCTGCAGAGGTCAAGAACCTTCCGATTGAGGAGATCAGTAGGAGACTGGATTATAGAAAAAAAAATTGGCGTGCATGGCAAATGAGAATTTGGGCGCGATTGCTGGTGGATTTATGCCAGTTTACTAATACATCTAATCCTAATCTTACCAATATTCAACGTATAATGCATCTTATAGGTTTTACTGATTTTGTCGAGCAAAACCTTATTTTTGGGGCACAAAGGCGTAAAGTGAGACTTCTTCAAGCTGTGCGCTTGACTAATATGCAATTACCCAATAGCCTTGTAACACGTTTAGTCAATGATAAGGATCCGGCGTTGCGTAAATCGGCAAGAATTTATTATATGCTTACATCCAAAGAAGATCCGTTTGTATTTTTTGAAGAAAAGAGGCTCGCTATCGATATGGTAGAGGGTTCGTATTTTTCTTTGTGGGATAAAATTGAAACTCATGAGATATTCGGTAAGATATACAAAAGCGGTCGTGCTTTACCTAAGTTTGTTCCCATATTGCAGTCTTCCGAAAATCGTGATATGACTATATTTTTGATGCGGGAAACGGCATATTGGGGCAATGAAAAAGAATTGAAATATATTATAAGTTATTTTGATTCTTTTGATTTCGAATTCCGTCGAACAGCTTTCGAGTGTATGGGTATAAGGCGTTATGTGCCGGTCGAAGAAACATTGAAAAATTTGTTTTATAAACAAACCGAAATGTTGCGCCGTACGATTCTTAATGCTTTGTTAGCGATGAATTCTGGACGAAGTATTCAATTTTATGCTGAAGTGTATCAGACTCCATCGTCAGATTATACCCGGCGTACGGCATTGCGTTGCTTGTGGCTTTCGGGTAAAGAGGGACGTTCTATATTCGATACTCTTAAAGAATCTGCAGTCGCAAAGGATCATATCCTTTTTGAGCATGTGGAAAATCCGATAATAAATGGTGATGGCTTATGGGAGACTTAGTGTTATATTTTTATGGCTATGTTATATTTTTTTATAGCATGGGGCTTGTCATTTCTTATGTGCTGCTAATGATATTGGCCGAGATCGGTATTTTTCGGAAAAAGTTTCATCATATACCTGAATATGCGAAGTATATGATAGACACTAGTCCTTATACACCCGGGGTTTCTATTATAGCTCCTGCATATAATGAAGAACGAACGATTGTGGAGAATGTTAATTCTTTGCTTGGCCAGGACTACCCTCTTTTTGAAGTGGTTATTGTTAATGATGGAAGTCGTGATAAAACCCTTGAAACGCTTATCGAAAACTTTTCGCTTGTAGAAGTGCCTTTTGCATACGTTGAATATATACATACTAAACCGTATAAAAGGTTGTTCAAATCTACAAATTCGCAGTATAAAAATCTTATCGTTGTCGATAAAGAGAATGGGGGTACGAAAGCTGATGCTGTCAATGCCGGGCTTAATGCTTCGTCTTATCCTTATTTTATTAATACCGATGTTGACTGTATTTTGGCTACGGATGCGATAACGCAATGTATTCAACCTATATTGGAATCGAACGATGTAATAGCGGTCAGTGGAATGATGACAGCCTCTAATGGTTGTAAGATAAAAGACGGAAAGATAATAGAGAGGCATCCTCCGCATTCGTTTTGGGCTCTTTTCCAAACGCTGGAATATATGCGTTCTTTCCTCGTGGGAAAGATGGGCTGGTCTACTATAAATGCCATGCCTAATGTCTCGGGAGGGTATGGCCTTTTTGACAAGAGTGTGGTTATTGCAGCTGGCGGATATAGCGGTGACTCGTTGGCTGAAGATATGGATATGATAATACGGATGGTAGGGTATTGTTGTGATTTTAAGAGAAAGTATCGTGTAGTACAAGTTGCTGCTAATTGCTGTTGGACAGAGATGCCTTCTACGCTGAAAATTCTTAACCGCCAACGTACGCGGTGGGGACGTGGTTTGATTCAGACTTTTGTACGGCATCGTCGTTTTTTATTTAATCGTAATTATAAACAACTTGGCATGATAACGCTCCCGTATGTGTTTATTTTTGAATTCCTTGCTCCTATCATTGAGTTTATAGGTCTTTTTGTATTTATTTATCATGCTTTTACAGGGGCAATAAACTGGCAGTCGGCCATCGTAATTTTTTTGGGGATTTATACTTTTTGCCTTATTCTTGCCATGGTTGTTCTATTTTATGATTACACTCTCGGAGGGACATTTAAAAAAGCCCGATCTTATATGTGGATTTTTTGTGCAGCGATTCTTGAGCCGTTCATATTTCATCCGTTTGTCATATTTTTCTCTATAAAAGGCTATTTTAATTATATTTTCCGCAAACGTGCGGTTTGGGGAGAAATGACTCGTAAAGGGTTTACTTCTCGTAAGAGGAATCGAAAGGTTAGAAAGGAACATATTTTTGAAAATAGTGGTGTAGGAGGCGTATCATGAAGTTGAAGGGCTATTTACTTTCCGTTTTCGTTGTGCTTATGTGCTTTATGGGTGCATATGCACTCTGTGGATTTGACGATAGACGAGAGGTACATACCCCTGATTACTATGAGGTAAAAGTTCGTGCTATGTTTAAATCTGGTCAGTGGGATTCTGGGAAACTCATACTTGATGAAGGAATGAAGCATTATCCTGATGTGAGCGGTTTGAATGAACTTTTGGGACGTTATTATTATCAATATCGGAAAGATTATGATAAGGCCCGTTATTTTTTGGTGAGGTCGTTGCGTGATAATCCTGAAAATGTTACGGCCAAACAGATGTTAGTTAATGTGGAGGATGAGAGTGGAAATTATTCGAGTGCAATTTGTTATGTTAATGAATTGCTTGAAATAAATCCGTACTGGCAAGGATTATGGCGAAAAAAAATAGGATTGTATAGGAAGCAGGGTAATGATGTAGAGGCAGATCGTTTGCTTAAACGTCTTCATCAAATATATCCCAATGATTCTACTGTGAGTAATGAGTATGCATATAGTCTTGAAGAGAATTATGTCAAACAACGTAAAAAGGGGAATATTTCTGCGGCGATACGGTATTTGAATGATCTTCTTTCTGTTGTTACTGACAATGAGGATTATTATATGGCTCTTTCTAATTTGCTTTTACAGCAAGGGAGCACTGAAAAAGCTCTTGAGGTAATTGGGGCAGGAGTGTCTAATATACCTCGTAGTTCGGAGCTTGTGATAAAAAAAGCTGAGATATTGATTGAGGAAGGGCGTTATCAAGAAGCTATTGCATTTGTTCGATCACGTATGAAATATAATAAGAATCCTCGTTTAATCCGATTCAATGAGAATTTGCTTGCCGAGGCTGCCAATGCAGCCAAACTGAATGATCCGTATTTACTTTATGGTCAGTTATATGAACAGACAAAAAGTAAAGAAGCCCTTGATTATCTGATTAATACTTCGATTCAACGTGGGTATAATGAAGATGCTTTATGGTATCTGTCTGAAGCGAAAAAACGTTATGGAGAACAGTCGTCGTGGCTCTATAAGGAATATGTCGTTTATAAACGGATGGGTAATGTAAATAAGGCTTATTCTATTTTATCTACTCTTGTAGGCATGAACCCGACGGATATTGATCTTGCCGATGAGCTTGCAATGCTCCGTTTGCATCAAGCCGGCAATCTTATGGCCGATGGCTTTTATTCCGAGGCGTTGCCGTATCTCACGGCTGCAGTCAAGAGCAGTTATGACAAAGATGTGAGGTCGGCTGCCTTAAGTAAAACTTATGCGTGTTATTATGAACTGAAACGTTATGACGAGGCCATGGTCATGTTGGATTCCTTGCATGTCATTTATCCTGAGGATGGCACATATTTTATTAAAAAGGCTGATATTTTGAATGCTCAAGATAGTACTCTTGTCGCATTGTCTGTTTTAGATTCGGTATTGGCGGACACGACGGTGGTAGAGATGCGGGTAGCCTATATTTCTTCTTATGAAGAGATGGCTGTACCTTATATTAAGGGGCTGATAGAAAAAGGGGCCAGTGAAAAGGCTTTTGAAGAAAGTGTCAAGCTGCTTCATTATAATCCTTCGTCGATAGATGGATTATGGTATGCTATCAATACGGCAGATATGCTAAATCGTTATGAAGAGTATGACCGTTATATTGCTAAAGCACGAGCTATTTATCCTGAAGAAACTGTTTATGTGGTGAAGATGGCATCTTCTTATCATCGGATGGGAGAATATCAACGTTCGATAGATATGGTACGTCCATGGCTTAATGATTATCCCGATAATCAAGGCTTGATCGGTGCGTTTTCAGAGAATAGCGAGATGAAAGCTCTTCAGCTCCTGAAGGAGCATAAGCTTGATTCGGCTTTGGCTGTTGCAGATACTGCCTTGTTGTTTGATGCTAAAAATCCATCACTTTTATTGGTAAAGGGGCAGGTATATGAAGCGATGCACAAGTATGATTCTGCATATTATTATCAGCGGCATTATGTTCCCGGTATTACAGAGTCTGCCGATTTTATGAGGCATTTGGATGGATTGCAGAATAAGGTCTTGAAAAACGTGTTGTCAGCAGAGTATTTGCGGGGAAGGTATGGCGAGGCTGATGTTATAACGAGTGTTGCGTCGTTGTCCTATACTTATAGGGGCAAAAAGAATTCTTATACTGGGCGCATTAATTATGCCGGTCGTGACGGCAGTGCTACGGGAGATGATCCTGAAGACCAGGTTCCCGGAGGGCAAGGTGTGCAACTTTATGTGGAGTGGGAACATCGTTTTTCTCAGCGATGGACTGGCGCGCTTGCTGCTGCGTTGTCTAATAAGTATTTTCCAAAGGTCATGGCCGATGCAAGAATCTCCCATGAATTTAAGAGGGACATAACTCTTGATGTGCATGCTAATTATAGGCGTATTCCAGTTTATTCTAAAGATTTTCGATGGGAGGAAGGATGGACATTTGACGGGTGGAACAAGAATGATCGTAATCTCTTTACTTTGGGAGTAGGTGCATCGAAAACTTGGAACAACCTTTTGCTTGGAGGAAAAATCGATGGCTTTCTTTTTTCTGCTAATCCGTATTTCAACGCTTCTACCCAGTTGAAATATTTTTTGCTTGAAGATGGATATACGAGTGTGTCTGTTTCTGCAGGTCTGGGTACAGCTCCGGAAGCTAATATGATAGATTATGCTATGCCGGGGGCATTTGACCGACTTAATACGATGGTCGGTATGGGTGGTGTGTATATGTTTAATGAGCATCTTTCTGTTGGTCTTACTGGGACATGGCATACCTTTTATAGTCAGCTTAATCAACGGCAGGGAACGCTTAAGAATTATAATGAATTGGTAAAAACTGAATATAGAAATTTATACAATGTGCATTTGCAATTATATATTTATTTTTAATCATAGACTGAAAGTGCATCTATGTCTTCTTTTGGCTTTGCTGCAATTTGCTGGTTGTTCTCGGATTGCTGCGACAATTGATGTTTATTGGGTGATTCCGGAAACGGACACTATGGCGGATGTTCGTTGGGCAGATTATTTGTCGACTCATCTCAATCGCCGTGCAGGAGGTGACGTTGTTGCAGTAATGGAAAACCCGCACACGGATAATTTGTTGAAAGTGTTGTTGCATGTAGATAGAAGTTATTCTCATGATTATTCTGTGACGCGAGATGGAAATGTCCTGCATCTTGTCGCTCGGGATGATTCGAAAATGCTATGGCTTATTTATCAGTTTATGTCAGCGATTAATGATAAGCGGATTGATGTTTCAGATCTTCCCCCGGCTATGATAAAAATGGATAATGCGAAGGGTGATTTTGCATTTGAGTATAGGGGTATATATACACTTGCTAACTCGAATCAGGATATGATGTCGATTATGGCATCCCATAATGTCGATTATGATTGGGGATTGTGGGGGCACAATTTGCAATGTGTTTTTACGGATGGTATCTCTGAAAATGTGCGGGCTGTAATTAATGGACAACGCAATTCGGAACAATTTTGTTTTTCTTCAGAGGACCTTTATAATGCGCTTGTCTCTTATGTCGTTGATAATTATGGTGAAGGGGAAACTGAAAAGGAACTTGTCCGTTTTGCCATTATGCCTAATGATAACGACCTTGTGTGCATGTGTCCTGCTTGTAAGGAAAAAGGCAATACATCAGAGTCTGCTACTCCGGCAGTAACGTATTTGTTGCGGCGTTTGGCCGACCGGTTTCCCAATCATTTGTTTTTTACATCGGCATATCTTTCGACTTATTCGGCTCCGTCGGGTCGTTTGCCGTCTAATGCCGGTGTGATAATCAGTGCAATGGATATTCCTATGCGGAGGGAAGTGCCGGTGGAGTCTGCAAATGTCAGGCGCTTTTCGCAATTAGTAAATCAATGGCGACGTATTACAGATCGAGTGTATGTATGGGATTATATGCGTAATTTTGATGATTATCTTACCCCTTATCCTTGTCTGAATATGATCGGAAAGCGTTTACGTTATTTCCTTTCTCTTGGTGTTAGCGGTGTGTTTTTTAACGGTAGCGGACCAGATTATGCTTCGTTTGACGATGTGCAGACGGTAACTCTTGCTAATATGCTGATTAATCCGGAGTTAAATATTGATGAGTATCTATATCGGTGTATATGCCGTTATTATCCGATTTCTGGACAAATGCTTGCTGAAAATTATATTTGTTGGGAACATAAGGCTTGCAGCCATAATGTAATCTTGCCTTTTTATGGAGGTATTGCCGATGCTGTAAAGTCGTGGTTAGATCCGGGAGAGTTTGAGCTGTTTTGTCATGATCTTGATAAAAAATCTAAAGCTATATCTGATGAAGAACGCATTCGGCTCAATAAGTTGCTTACGGCATTGCAATTTACTCGTCTTGAATTGCAACGTATGCCTCATGGCGTTTATGATCATGCCGTGATCGAGACTTGTTTAGAGTCGTTACAGGGACATGGTGCTTTTGACTGCATGCATAATTATCGTGAAGTTGAAGGTTCTATTGACCGTTATATCGAAGAATGGGAGTCTTTGAAAAATGAAAATTCGGCTTCTCGTAATTCTTTGCGAGGCGTTGTCCTTACCCCGAAATATGAGCCGGATGAAGACTATCAGGATATGTCGGTGCTTACTGATGGATTTTATGCTCTTCCTTCGGATTATCATACAGGATGGCTTATTGCTTCTTCCGATGAGTTGAGTGTAGAGATTCCGTCCGGCAAGGCCAGGGACGGTCAGCGGTTGAAACTTTCTTTTATGTATGCTCCCCGGTGGCGTATAGTATTGCCCGATTTTGTAGAGGTGTGGCAGTCGGGAAAGCGTTTAAGCAGGATGTCTTTTGATCAGGATATGGACAAACGACCGTTTATGAAGTACCGGCTGATCTTGAAACTTTCAGAAATTGATAAGTCGACTCCTTTTGAAGTGCGTATAATGCGGAATGGTAGGGATCGTTGTATGGTGGCATGCGATGAAATAGAATTATATTGATATTATGAGAACATTAGTGACTATGACGTTAAGTCTTTTGTTGTGTATTATGTCGTTTTCCGGATGTCATGAGCGGATCGGCTGGACTACAGTTTCGGTAGCAGATTCGGTACGTCATTATTATCCGGTTATAACCGGACAGATTCTTAACTTGGCGTTTGAAATAGAAAATACCGGGAAGGAGCCGCTTGTCATTCGTGAAATACAGCCTTCGTGTGGGTGCATTGTTCCTGAACTGAAGTCACGGATGATTATGCCGGGGAAAAAGAGAAGGTTATTGTTTAAATATGAGAGTGCTAAGAACATCGGCTTTGTAGAGCATACAATTCGAATCCATTGTAATGCTAAACCCACGGGGATTGTGAAGTTGAAGTTTGACGTTAATGTTGTTCCTAATGCGGATTATACGCGTGATTACGAGGAGCTTTATAAAGAAGAAGTGGAAAGAAGCAATATGATACGAGGACTTATTGATGGGGATGAGTCGGAAAAAGGGTATTATGTAGATAATCCGGCTCATGATAGCCGTGCCCAAAATCCTTATCCGTGGCGGGAAGAATAGTATTTGTACAGTATAAATTTTAATATGATATTTTAATAAATGATGAAGGTGATAAGATTATTTGTATTTAAAGAGAAGAACCGGGGGAAAAAGTTTTTTATGGTATTTACATTAAATTTTTATTTTATGAGAAAATTTTTATTGTTTGGCATCGTTTCGTGTTTGATATTGGCCGGATGTAATACTAAAGATGAACTCTTAAGTGCTACATATACGGATCCTATATCTCCAATAGGCAAGAATTTTGTCTTGTTTTCTAATAATACATCCCTTATGATTGGCAATAATGCCGCTTCACAGTTGAAGCCGATGAGTATTCTTCGGGGGAAGTCGGATTTATTTACTAATGAAGCCAGAAATTTGAGTATGGAAGATGCGCCGTCTGAAATTCCGGCAGGGGATAATTACCTTGAGGTTTCCGGTGAATTGGTGATAGATAATGAGAACAAATATGATGGTATGAATCTTTACGTCTCATCTGGTGGAACATTACGCATTAACTCAGATATCGCTAAAACATCCAGCATTACCGTTATGCCGGGTGGGAAAATGGTGTTTTCCGGAAAAAATATTTCTAATGTTTATTTGTTATGTTATGGAACATTAGAGATAACCAATGCCAGTGTTTCCATAGCTAAAGATGCCGTTATAAAAGTGGCTGGAGATTTTAATGTTTCGGGAAATCTTGAGTTGAAAGATGGCAAAATGTATGTTGCCGGAGATCTTGTTTGTGGCTCTTTTGCTGCTGACAAGACAGCTTCTGTACATAAATTGGCTGTATTGCATGTTATAGGTAACTTTAAACAAAAAACAAATGATGTTTATGCAGACCAGATTAAGTTTAGTAACAATGCTATTGCTTGCGTTGAGGGTACTTTAACGGCTGAAAATGTGATATTGACGAAGGCCTCTAATTTGCTTGTTGATTGTAAAATGGTCGTTAATCGAGAGCTCAACGTTTCATCTTCTACTTTGAACGCTGATTATATTGATATGAGGGCGCTTTCCTCATATGCTTTTCTTGAGTCATCGCAAGTTAATTTACGTGCCGGAGGTATTGCGGCTTTCTCCAATATCTATCCAAAGGATGGGGGTGTCTATTTCAATATTGTAGGAGAGGGCAATGCGCTGATCGACTGTGTTAATTTTCGTATGGATTCGAAAGAGGATATGTTTAATATCGACTCTCGGTTTTATTTGAATTATCAAAAAACTTATATTGGGTATGGTGTAGCAAATAAATATGTTCTTGTAGGTCCTGGTAAAGCTTTGGTTGATAATGAAATAGAGGTTAGTACAGACTTGATCAATATAAAGGGCGTAGAAATTAACGCTTCGGACTTTGATGATGTGTGCAATCCGGGATTTTCTGATCCGGATACAGATATAGACCAAGAAATTGTCCTTGAAATTCCTGATGGTATTGAAGAAGAGTGGTTCTTGAAAGCTGATGATTTTGCAATACGTGTCAATGGGCAGTATCAGGAAAATATTAAGGTAGAAGATGGAGTCGAGTCGCTTACCGGTATTAAAATAACGGAACAGAACTTGAAGATTACTGTCTCGGGTGTTGAGAATCTTTCGGAAAAGGTCGATTACACTTATGAAGTCTGGTTGTGGGTATCAGAAGAAACATGGACTTCGTTTAGCGATGCTGAAAGAGCGGCATGGATCGCTGGAGACGGTCATGGGTCGGATATTTCAGAACTTTGTACAGTTTCTGTCCCTGAAGGTTTTCGTGTAGTCAAGAATGTTTATAAAGGTTTGTCTGGACAAGGTGATACGCCATATATAAAAGTTTCGCTTCATATTGTTCGCAGCACTGCAGAATAAGAAGAGGCGCATTTTTTCAGCGGAATACTGTTCGGAAAGAATATGCATTCCGCTGATTTTTTATGTCATGATAAGAATTCTTTTTTTTGTTAATTATTTTAGAACGAGGATTCTGAAGAAAAGGTGTTTGTATTTAAGGAAAAAATTCTTTAATTACTTGCTTTGTATATAATATTACTCTAATTTTGCGATTCATAAAACAAGGTAAATTATCATAACATAATAAATAACTTAAAACTTAGAATCCTATGTGGTTATTCAATTCTTCGATCGGGAGAAAGTTCGTCATGAGTTTGTCCGGACTTTTCCTCATTTTGTTTTTAACCTTCCACTTTGCAATGAACCTTGTTGCAGTGTTCTCCGGGGATGCTTACAACATGGTTTGTGAGTTTTTGGGAGCTAACTGGTATGCGCTGGTCGGGACACTTGTGCTGGCTTTTGGTTTTGTTGTGCATATCTTCTATGCTTTCTGGCTTACGCTTCAAAACCGCAAAGCTCGTGGAAATGACCGCTATGCTGTGGTTGCTAAACCCAAACAAGTAGAGTGGGCTTCTCAAAACATGCTGGTGTTAGGTATAATCGTTATTGTTTTCTTTGTGCTGCATCTTGCACAGTTTTGGTATAAAATGCAGTTTAATGAAATTGCCGGTTTGGATTTAGGTGTAGACCCACACGATGGTTATTGGCTGATTCAGACTACATTCAGTAATCCGTTGTTTGTTGTTTTGTATTTAGTCTGGTTTGCAGCTCTCTGGTTTCATCTTACACATGGATTCTGGAGTGCAATCCAAACGATCGGGTGGAATAATAATGTATGGTTGAATCGTTGGAAAGTGATCTCGAATATTTATACGACGATCATTTGTGTAGGTTTTGCTTTCATTGCGATTTATTTTTATGCTATCGCCTGATCGGCAGAGACCTTTTGATAAAGATTTTATATTAATTCAAACGAAAACAAACAAGATATGTCTCAAATAGATTCTAAAATCCCTAAAGGTCCGTTGGCCGAAAAGTGGAGTAATTATAAAGCTCACCAGAAATTGGTGAATCCTGCAAATAAACGTCGTCTCGATATTATTGTCGTAGGTACCGGATTGGCCGGAGCTTCGGCAGCCGCCTCATTGGCAGAAATGGGATTTAATGTATTGAATTTCTGTATTCAGGATTCTCCTCGTCGTGCACACTCTATTGCTGCACAAGGAGGAATAAATGCTGCAAAGAATTATCAAAATGACGGTGATAGCATATATCGTCTTTTCTATGATACGATTAAGGGAGGTGATTATCGTGCCCGTGAAGCGAATGTATATCGTTTGGCAGAGGTTTCAAACAATATCATCGACCAATGTGTAGCACAAGGAGTTCCTTTTGCCCGTGAATATGGCGGTTTGTTAGATAACCGTTCTTTCGGTGGCGCTCAGGTATCTCGAACATTTTATGCTCGCGGACAGACCGGACAGCAGTTGCTGTTGGGCGCATACTCGGCATTAAGCCGCCAGATCGGTAAAGGCAAAGTGAAAATGTACACTCGTCACGAAATGTTGGATGTCGTGCTGATAGACGGTCGTGCACGGGGTATCATTACCCGTAATCTGATTACCGGTAAGATCGAACGTTATGCGGCACACGCTGTTGTCGTTGCAACCGGAGGTTATGTAAACACATTCTTCTTGTCTACCAATGCAATGGCTTCTAACGGTTCTGCTGCATGGCAATGCTATAAAAAAGGTGCCTATTTTGCCAATCCTTGTATGGTGCAAATCCATCCGACCTGTATTCCGGTGCACGGAGACTTCCAGTCGAAATTGACTTTGATGTCTGAGTCTTTGCGTAACGACGGACGTATTTGGGTGCCGAAGAAAATTGAAGATGCAAAAGCTCTGCAAGCAGGCAAAAAACAAGGAAAAGATATTCCGGAAGAAGATCGTGATTATTATTTGGAACGTCGTTATCCGGCATTCGGGAACATGGATCCGCGTGATGAGGCTACACGTGCGGCTATGGAACGTTGCGACGCCGGTTTTGGCGTAAACAATACGGGATTGGCCGTATTCCTCGATTTCTCCGATGCAATCAAACGGTTAGGTAAAGAGGTGGTAAAACAGAAATATGGCAATTTGTTCGATATGTATGAAGAGATTACCGACGAAAATCCGTATGAAACACCGATGATGATCTATCCGGCATTGCACTATTCTATGGGAGGTTTGTGGGTCGATTATGAATTGCAGACTTCGATCCCGGGCTTGTTTGCGATCGGAGAAGCAAACTTCTCGGATCACGGAGCTAACCGTTTGGGTGCATCTGCATTGATGCAGGGTCTTGCCGACGGATATTTCGTATTGCCTTATACGATTCAGAATTATCTGGCCGATCAGATTCAGGTGCCTCGTTTCAGTACCGATCTTCCTGAATTTGAAGAAGCTGAAAAGAATATTGAAGCCCGTATCCAGAAATTGATGAGCATACAAGGAAAAGAATCGGTAGATTCTATCCATAAACGTTTGGGACACATCATGTGGGAACATATCGGTATGGCCCGTGACGAAAAAGGGTTGAAAGAAGCAATCGAAATGTTGAAAGACCTGAAGAAAGAATTCTGGAGTAATGTATATATTCCGGGTTCTGGCGACGATCAAAATATTGAACTGGAAAAGGCATTGAGACTTGCCGACTTTATTGAAATCGGGACATTGATGGCTCATGATGCGTTAGACCGTGCTGAATCTTGCGGTGGACACTTCCGTGTAGAGCACCAGACTGAAGAGGGAGAAGCATTGCGTCATGATGACAAATTCGCTTATGTCTCTTGTTGGGAATATCAGGGAGAAGACAAAGACCCTGTCATGTTGAAAGAGATGTTGAATTATGAATTTGTCGTTCCTCAAACCCGTAACTATAAAAAATAATAATCAGTAACAAAGAATTATCATGGACAAAAATATAAATGTAACCCTTAAGGTTTGGCGTCAGAAAGGTCCGAAAGAAAAAGGTCGTTTTGAAACTTACCAGCTTAAAAATATTTTTCAGGGTGCTTCTTTTTTGGAAATGCTGGATATCTTGAATGAACAGTTGATAAAAGAAGGAAAAGACCCTGTCGTTTTCGATCATGATTGCCGTGAAGGTATTTGCGGAATGTGTTCGTTGTATATCAATGGTCATCCTCATGGAGCAGCAACGGGTGCTACTACCTGCCAGTTGTATATGCGTCGTTTCAATGATGGCGATACGATTACTATCGAGCCTTGGCGTTCGGCAGGTTTCCCCATTATCCGCGATTTGATGGTTGACCGATCGGCTTATGATAAGATTATACAAGCCGGAGGATTTGTTTCGGTAAATACCGGTGGTGTTCCCGATGCGAATGCAATACCCATACCTAAAGAAAATGCCGATTTGGCAATGGATGCTGCTGCTTGTATCGGTTGCGGAGCTTGTGCAGCCGCTTGCAAAAACGGTTCGGCAATGTTGTTCGTTTCGGCCAAGGTCAGTCAGTTGGCTCTTTTGCCGCAAGGACGTATTGAAGCTGCTCGTCGGGCAAAAGCAATGGTTGCAAAAATGGATGAGCTCGGTTTCGGAAACTGTACCAACACAGGTGCTTGCGAGGCAGAATGTCCGAAGAACATCTCTATTTCGAATATAGCCCGTCTCAACCGGGAATTTATTTCGGCTAAGTTAAAAGACTGAAAATTTTATATTGTTGTAAACAGCGAGAGGGTTCGGCAAAAATTGCCGAACCCTCTCGCTGTCTTGTAATCGCATAAAAAACAGGAGTTGTACCTATTTATAGGTAGTTGCGCTTTGCTTTTTCATCGGATATAGGTATTGCGAAGCTCTGATTCCGGTTTTATTTTTGCAATGAAGAATTTGAATTACAGCAGAACATTGTTCTTAGGTCGTACTAATTTATGTAAGCAAAAGCCTTTTCCCGATGGTAAAGGCTTTTTATTTGCCGGTATATATCGCTTTCAGAGATCCGATGGCAAGTTTCCCTTCTACCTGGATGGGAATCTTTCTGTGGTCATCGCTAATCCAAGCTGTGATGTTATCGTTCTCTCTCTTTCCTTTGTCATCGGAAAAATGCAGCTTTATTTTGTATGATCCGAAAGCTTTCCCTTTTAGATCGAGAAGGGTTCTTCCCAAATATTCGACCGAAAGATATTCAATGTGATTCCCGGTAAAAATATCGACCTCGATGCGGTCACCGATATTTTTGGAGGAGAAATCGATCGTACGCAGGTAATAGAATACGCTGAGCATGTCATAAACGCAATGGCTTGATCGGACAAGATAGTTTTCGATCGCATTCCGTTTGGGGCGGTACAATGTAATATCACCGGTACAGATGCCGTTATTATAACTGTATTTTGTCACATCTTTGCGGTAGGTATGGTCTTCGTCCGAAATTTTAGCATAGTAATGGGGAATAAGTCCCTCTTTGCGCATGATCGAAACAAGCGTATCGCGAACTTTGAAAATACGGTCGGCGAAAGCCAAGGTGCGTGCCGTCAGTAGCGATTTGTAATATTTTGTCCCGTCTTGGGCCGTGAACGAGTCTATGTCTAAACTTGCACTTGCTGCACGTTTCCAAATAAACCCCCACTGGTATATCACGTCATAGGGTAGAGATTCTTTTGGAAAATCTGATTTAACGGGGCATTGTGCCGATCCTGTCGATGAGCAGAAGAGTATTAACAGTAAATTAACGATAAGAACCTTGACTGCGGGACTGGATTGCACCGGAAGGCCGGTTTGAGTACACGGGTCCTTCGGGCTCTTTATTTTCATCTTGGGTGTCATTCTTTAAGTCATTAGGTTTGTTCTTTGTTATTTCCAGCGGTTTCTGCTTATCGAGCGGCAAAGCATAGACATCCCATGTTTGCTCTACGTCCCAGTTGGCCTTTAGTTCGATAGATTTCGGATAATAGAATACCTCTTCCGGTTGACGTTTCTCGGCAAAGTTCCCGGTGTCGAATTTCCCGTTTCCGTTGGGGTCTTTTACCAAACGGATATAGTATGTCCCCGGATCGACATATATAAACTCGGCTCCTCCGTCTTTTACCGGAGATTTGCGAACCGGGCTGTCGTTGGTGTTCAATAGCTCGACAAAAGCCGAATCTTTTACCCCGATAGTTTCGATATAGAAATTAGAATATTCTTCGGCGGTTTTTACTTTGAACGTTTGGGAGATTCTATTGCTTGGGTTCCCATAAACACTGACTGCAGCAAGCGAATCGATAGAGATTCGGTATTCGCCTCCCGGTTTCCATCGGGTTTTTAACAGGTATGTCCGATGTTGCGTACTGTCCGGGTAGAAGGTGTAATCGGTAACCGGTGTCCATATCGTATCGACCTGTAATTCCAGTTTAAGGCTCTCCTCTTTTATCGAATCGAGAGGCTGATCGAATGCAAACCGGAGTTTGTCATAAATGTTTACCACCGAAGAGAACTGGGGTATAATTTTCATGAACTCGATTTCTGGAATTGTATCTTTTTTCTCTTTTTTGCTTTTTCGAGGTGCAGGCTTTTCTCTGAATATGAACTTAAGCGTATCTCTGAAAGGGGTAAGTTGACGTAAAGAGTCGGTCCTTTTATAATCGGCGGCAAAAGTCAACGTGTCCAGATTATAGATAAGCGAATCTTTGATCCAGTATAAAAGCGTATCGTTTGTCGGGTTTTTCTCGGTGATTGCCCAATCTTGTTGTTCGAAGTTCAACGGAGTCAGTTTCGGCAAAGAGTCGTCGGGAGCAGTAAAGACAAGAGATATTCTGTTTCTCTCTTTCCGTTCATATTTTTCCAAATAACGCGACTTGAACTGTTCGTTGAAAACCTTCAGTATGATATTGTCGGGGTAAAAGTGGGGTAAAGTTACCATTTTTATGGTATCTATCGTTGTGCTGTCGGCCCATATCGTATCTGCTTGCGTTATCATTTTCACGCTTGGGATTATCGTACTGTCCATAAAGGCGATGTCTTCGGATGGGTTATCGAATTTGTAATCCCGGTTTGCATCATTCAGCCCGTAAATACGGTATTCCCCTTCAGCAATGTTTTTTATAGAAAATTTCCCGTATGCATCGGATTTGGCAATTCTTTGCATCGGAGTATTTGTAAATGCCGAATCGTTCAGGTTTGCATGTAGTCCGACAAGCATTCCGGTAACCGGTTCGAGGTTTTCGGCGTTCAATAATGTACCAGCTACTTGCAATGTATCGATGGTATTTCCCGTAGAGAAAGAAAAACTGTAGTTATACAGCGGGTTTTTTTCATTGTTGTCGGCAATCGCATCCGAAAAGTCGATGGTATATGTCGTGTTCGGAATCAAAGAATCTTGCAAGGTGACAATCACTTTACGTCCCGACGCCTGTATCTCCGGCATATTTTTCTGAGAAGGAGATACGACAACCTTTTCGGTCGGTTTATCGATCTGTATAATTTCGTCAAATTCTATTTCGATCTTGTTTTTGTTGAAATTGAGCTGGTTCGGGTTGGGCGTACTCTTGACAAATACGGGAGGAGTCGTGTCGATGGGGCCTCCCGAAGGTCGGGCAATGTTGGCGCAAGAGAGTGCAAATGCCGCAGCGAAAACGGTCAGAATAAAATTTCTGGCATATAATAGCCCTTTTGATTTATTGGGTATCATCTGTGTCATATTTTTTAAGGGGTAAAGATACAAAAAAGTATGATTCGACGATGGTTTTTCCTCGATATGACAGATATTAACGGTGTCAAGTGTAAATTAATCAAACATTTTGCTATCGGAATGGAAAAAAAACATATATTTGCACCTTGATTAAAAACAAGAAAAATCAATTAATAAAAAATCATAAAGTAATTATCACATGCAAAACAAAGGATTTATAAGGGTTTTTGCGGTATTACTCACGTTGGTATGTCTCTTTTACATTTCTTTTTCATTTGTAACACGGCATTATACACAGAAGGCTGAAGAGTATGCTAACGGTGACGCAATGAAGTATAAACAATATATCGATTCTATTGCTACGGAGAAGGTATATTTGGGGTATTATACTTTTAAGCAATGCCGCGAAATGGAGATCGGTCTGGGTCTGGACTTAAAAGGAGGTATGAATGTCACGTTGCAGATTTCTGTGGCTGATGTATTGAAGTCATTATCAAATAACAACCCGGATGTCAATTTTAATAAAGCACTGGCTAATGCGACGGCCAATCAAGCTGATAATAAAGACTTCTTGTCCGCTTTTGTAAATGAATACAAGAAGCTGGACCCGAATGTACGTTTGGCTGCAATTTTCAGTACTTATCAATTAAAAGATAAAATTACGCCTAACGCGACGAACGATGAAGTTGTAAGTGTTCTGCGCGAAGAACTCAATAGTGCAATAGATAATTCTTTTAACGTATTGCGTACGCGTATCGACCGTTTCGGTGTGGTTGCTCCCAATATTCAACGTCTGGAAAAAGATGGACGTATTTTGGTGGAGCTCCCGGGTGTTAAAGAGCCGGAACGTGTTCGTAAACTTCTTCAAGGAAGTGCAAACCTCGAGTTTTGGGAAACTTATAATCTGAATGAATTCTTCAATAAACTGGCAAGTGCAAACGACTTGCTCGCCAATTTGGAAAATCAGTCGGAAGAAACTCTTGCCGAAACCGATTCGACCGTTGTTGAGGCTGCCGATACTGCTGCTGTTGAAACAACGTCGTTGAAAGATAGCTTGACTCAGAAGATAAAAGAAATGAACAAAACCGATGAGCAAGCAAATATCAATGCCTGGAAAAAACAAAATCCGTTGTTTGCCCGTCTTAATCCGAATGTCTCTCAGAATGGAGCTATCGGAAACGGTCCGGCTGTGGGTGTTGCTCACATAAATGATACGGCTGCGGTAAACAAATACTTGGCCATGCGTCAAGTACGTGAATTATTGCCCGCCAACATCATGTTTAAGTGGACGGTAAAACCTGTCGATGAAAAAGAACAATATTTCCAATTGGTAGCATTGAAAGCTACAAATGGCGGACGTCCTCCATTGGAAGGCGATGTGATTACCGATGCACGCGAAGACTTTGACCGTATGACAAATACGGCAGTAGTAAGTATGTCGATGAATGCTGAAGGTTCTAAGATTTGGGAACAGTTGACCCGTGAAAATATCGGTCGTTGTGTGGCTATTGTTTTGGACGATCAAGTATATTCATTCCCGGTAGTGAATACTGAAATTTCGGGTGGAAATTCTCAGATTTCAGGAAACTTTACTCCGGAAGAAGCCAAGGACCTTGCGAATGTGTTGAAATCCGGTAAAATGGCAGCAAGTGTCAAGATCGTACAAGAAGACGTAATCGGTCCGTCATTAGGACAAGAAGCAATTCAGAGTGGAATCATCTCCTTTATTTTTGCTTTGGTTCTGTTGATGATCTATATGATTAGCATGTATGGGGTGGTTCCCGGTTTGGTTGCCAATTTAGGATTGGTTCTCAATATGTTCTTTACCATGGGTATTCTCGCATCGTTCCAAGCAGTCTTGACTTTGTCGGGTATTGCCGGATTGGTGTTGTCTTTGGGAATCGCAGTGGATGCCAATGTGCTGATTTATGAACGTGCAAAAGAGGAACTCCGTTTGGGTAAAAATCTTAAAAATGCCATTACCGACGGTTACAAGAATGCGTTCTCGGCAATCTTTGACTCAAACTTGACATCATTGATTACCGGTTTGATCTTGTTCTTCTTCGGAACCGGACCTATCAAAGGTTTTGCTACGACTTTGATGATCGGTATCGCCATGTCATTCTTTACGGCAGTATTCTTGACCCGTTTGATTTACGAACGCGGTTTGGAGAAAAACTGGTTCAAACACTTGACATTTACGACATCACTTACCAAAAATTGGCTTACTCATCCGAAAATCAACTTCCTCGGAGCTCGTAAAGTAGGTTATATCGTTTGTTCGGCATTGATTGTTATCGGAGTCGTCTCCTTTGGCGTCAAAGGCCTTAGCAAGGGTATCGATTTCTCAGGAGGACGTAATTATGTAGTACGTTTCCAAGAACCGGTTAATACTCAGAAAGTAGCCAACTTATTGAAACCTTACTTTGAGGGAAGTTCTCTGTCGGTAATAACCATTGGAGGCGAAAATCAAGTGCGTATTTCTACTAACTATCGTATTGCCGATAGCGATGATTCGATCGATAAAGAGGTAGAAGCCAAGTTGTATGATGGCTTGAAGAGCATGTTGGGTGATAAGACTCTGGAACAGTTTAAAGCTGAAAATATAATGAGTATCCAGAAAGTAGGACCGAGTATTGCCGAAGATATAACGATCGGAGCTATCTGGGCCGTGATCTTCTCTTTGTTGGCAATTGCACTTTATATATTGCTGCGGTTCAGGGATATTTCGTTTAGTGCCGGGACATTGGTATCTTTGGCCTTCGATACGGTTATTATCATTTCGTTCTACTCATTGTTCTATGGCCTGTTGCCGTTCTCAATGGAGATCGACCAGTCATTTATCGCTGCTATTTTGACCGTAATCGGATATTCTGTAAACGATAAAGTGGTGGTATTCGACCGTGTAAGAGAGGTTATCGGAATCTATCCGAAGCGCGATAGATACCAAGTGGTCAATGAAGCGTTGAACAGTACGTTGTCACGTACGATCAGTACGTCATTGAGTACGGCAATCGTGTTGCTTTGTATCTTTATTTTAGGTGGTGATACGATTCGTAGCTTTACGTTCGCTATGTTACTGGGTGTTATTGTCGGAACTTTCTCTACTTTGTTTGTTGCAGTCCCCACTGCCTATGAGATTATGGCAAAGAAACAAAGAAAAACACAGGTTACAGAAGTTGCAAAGTAATTAATGTAAAGGAAACAGTTTGATAAATAAATAAAGAGCGGAGGTTGCAACCTCCGCTCTTTATTTTTGTTATTATGAGTCGAAAAAAAAGGACTATGTCTGTTTAAAAAAACTTCATAGCCCATCTGTACCTCCGCCGGGAATCGAACCCGGATCTAAAGTTTAGGAAACTTTTGTTCTATCCATTGAACTACAAAGGCGTCAACGGGTGCAAAAATATAATTATTTCTGCGTTTTGCCAAATGTATCGGTATAATTAGTCGAACAGGGTCTTGAGTATCTCGAGCGATTTGGGCTGCGTGAATCCTGCGTGATGAAGTTTAAAGTAGGTTACGATATGGTTGAGTATCTGCATTCGTTCGTCTCGGGAGAAGTGGAATAAATGCAAATTGTAGTAATTCATTCTCATGAGTTTTGTGAATATTACAGTCTCTTCCGGCGAAAGGGTATAAGGGTGTCCCGGAATAGAGGAGGAGGTGGTGCCGTTTAGCAGATCGAAACAGTCTCCCGGATGGTAATTTTCAATATTCGGATAAAAACCTAAAAATCCGGAAAGTTGAATTAAAAAACAGAGGTGGAAATTGGCTTTTCCGTCTTCGATGACATCGAGTAATTTTATCGATTGGTATAGGAATTTGAAAAAGTTAGGATTCGCTTCCGGTTCGTGGATGGCTCGGGATAAGAATTCGGATAGAAATAGGGCAATGGAATTTTTGACCGGGTCGAAGTGTATGCGTTGCAGAATCTCTGCCGGACGTACTTCTTTGATCCTTTGAATATCGCGTTGGGCTTTGTGGTCTGATTCTATATCTAATATGGAGAACGGGAAGAAAAGCGGCCTTTGCATTTTGCTTTTTTTCCCTTGTGATTGAGGTAGCGCGTATGCCGTTCGTCCGTACTTTTCGGTATAGAGATGAGCTATGTGGTTTTTGTCGTTATATGCAATGGTATATAATACGATACCCAATGTCTTTTCCAGCATATTTCGGTTTCGGAATTTTGTATTTCCGCAAAAATAACGTATTCTTGTATAAAACTGTTAGTGATTATTGTAAAATTTGTCATGGGAGAACTTACATTAACTACGCCTTCATTATTGTTTTCGGCGGTTTCATTGATTATGTTGGCCTATACCAACCGTTTTCTTTCGTATGCTCAGGTCGTGCGTACCTTGAAAGGCGATTATGATTTGCATCCGACCCGGATAACGGCTGCCCAGATCGATAATTTACGCAGGCGCTTATCTTTGATTCGGACAATGCAGATTTTGGGAATCGTGAGCCTTTTGCTCAGTGTCTTGTGTATGTTTCTGGTTTATGTGGGGTTTCAGACTTTTGCCGTATCGGTTTTTGCCATATCCCTGTTGAGTTTGATTTGTTCTTTGGGAATATCGATAGTAGAAATTGTCATTTCTGTCAGAGCCCTTGATCTGCATTTGAGCGAGATGAAGCGTCAAAAAGCTAATAAATCGTACTCAGATTAAGCCTTGTATCACAAAAAAACTTTCAGAATAGAACTTGAAAAAGCTTGAAAGTGCCATTTTGATCGATATTTTTTGTGTAAATATTTTGCCAATTCAAAAAACCGCTCTATATTTGCACTCGCATTTTAAGAAAACCCCCTATTTGTTTAAGCAAAAGGGGCTTAGATAGATGGCCCATTCGTCTATCGGCTAGGACGCAAGATTTTCATTCTTGAAAGAGGGGTTCGATTCCCCTATGGGCTACTAAATATAAACGAATAAAAATAAGGGAGATTAATTGAATGGCAAATCATAAATCATCAATTAAGAGAATAAGACAAACAGAAACGAAAAAATTGCGTAATAGATATTATGCAAAGACTGCAAGAAATGCTGTTCGTAAATTGCGTACTATTACAGTAAAAGAAGATGCTTCTGCATTGTATGTAAAAGTTAGTTCGATGCTCGACAAGTTGGCTAAGAAAAATGTTATTCACAAAAACAAAGCCAGCAACTTGAAGTCTAAATTGGCTTTGTACATCAACAAACTCTAATTTGAACATTTAAGTGGAAAAGGGGTCGGCGTTATCCCCGCTCCTTAATATAGATGGCCCATTCGTCTATCGGCTAGGACGCAAGATTTTCATTCTTGAAAGAGGGGTTCGATTCCCCTATGGGCTACCGAAAGATTTCCGAATACAAAACGTATTCGGTTTTTTTGTATATAAAAAACTCTTTTCGTCTCGATTTTTTTTGTAAATGCTTCTTTTTAGGATAGAAAACAGCAAGCATTTGTTTGACCTGAGACAAGGATTCAATCCCCTCTTTGTTAGCTTTTTGTCTTTATCGGAAATAATAGCGGATATTTATAAAAAAGCGTTTTGAAATTTTTACCTCTCCGGGATTTTTGCTAACTTTGTTTGCTTTTGAAGATTACCTGAGAAAGGGATTGAATAGCAAAAAACCAAATTAAATAAAACGTATAAAAAACAATATGTCAGAAGAATTGAATGTCGATAGCACTGCGTATTCAGCAGATAGTATTCAGGTGTTGGAAGGCCTTGAAGCTGTGAGGAAACGTCCTGCTATGTATATTGGAGATATCGGGATAAAAGGATTGCACCATTTGGTGTATGAGGTAGTGGATAACTCTATTGATGAGGCTCTTGCCGGGTATGCAACCCATATAGATGTCATTATTAACGAAGACAACTCGATTACCGTAATAGACAATGGTAGAGGAATACCTGTCGATATGCATGAGAAGGAGCATAAATCGGCGTTGGAAGTTGTGCTGACGGTATTGCATGCAGGAGGTAAGTTCGATAAAGGTTCTTATAAGGTATCAGGCGGATTGCACGGAGTCGGAGTATCTTGTGTGAACGCCCTATCGACTTATTTGCGTGCCGAGGTAAAACGGAACGGGAAAATATATATGCAGGAGTTTTCGTGCGGAAAACCTTTGCACGATGTAGAGGTCATCGGCACAACCGACGAGACGGGAACGATGATCACCTTCAGACCGGATGCAGACATATTTACCGAGGTTAACTACAAGTTCGATATTCTGGCGTCTCGTTTGCGGGATCTGGGCTATTTGAATGCGGGTATTTATTTGTCGCTTACCGACAAGCGGGAAGTTCTTGAAGATGGAAGTTTCCGGAAAGAAGAGTTTTTCTCGGTTGAGGGATTAAAAGAGTTTGTCCGTTATATAGATAGTAATAAAGAACATCTTTTTGAAGATATCATTCATATTTCGACCGAACGCCAAGGTGTGCCTGTTGAAGTTGCTATGACTTATAACACATCGTATAACGAAAATCTGTTTTCGTATGTAAATAATATCAATACGATCGAGGGGGGTACGCATGTGGCCGGTTTCCGTCGGGGGTTGACCCGTACGTTGAAGAAGTATGCGGAAGATTCAAAGATGCTCGAAAAGGTGAAAGTCGAAATCAGCAGCGATGATTTCCGGGAAGGGCTTACGGCCGTTATTTCCGTCAAGGTCATGGAGCCTCAGTTTGAAGGACAAACAAAAACGAAATTAGGGAATAACGAGGTTATCGGAGCTGTTGATGTCGCTGTCAGTGAGGCCCTCCGGAATTTCTTGGAAGAAAACCCGAGACAGGCTAAAGCGATTGTCGAAAAAGTTATATTGGCTGCCACGGCACGTCATGCCGCACGTCATGCCCGGGAAATGGTACAACGTAAATCTCCTCTTTCGGGAGGTGGACTTCCGGGAAAATTGGCCGATTGTTCACAACGGAATCCGGAAGTTTGCGAGATATTCCTTGTCGAAGGAGACTCGGCTGGTGGAACGGCAAAACAAGGCCGCGACCGGGCATTTCAGGCAATTTTGCCATTGCGTGGTAAGATATTGAATGTAGAAAAGGCAATGCACCATAAAGTGCTTGAAAGTCAAGAAATACGTAATATATATACGGCTTTGGGCGTTACTATCGGAACGGAAGAAGACACGAAAGAGGCAAATATCTCGAAGTTGCGTTATCATAAAATTATTATTATGACCGATGCCGATGTCGATGGAAGTCATATTGCTACGTTGATAATGACTTTCTTCTTCAGACATATGCGTCCGTTGATAGAAAACGGTTACCTTTATATTGCGACTCCGCCGTTGTATTTGTGCCGGAAAGGGAAAATCGAAGAATATTGCTGGACTGAACAACAGCGTACGCAGTTTGCGATGAAATATGCAAACGGAGATGTAAACCAGATTTATACCCAACGTTATAAAGGTTTGGGAGAGATGAACTCTCACCAATTGTGGGAAACTACGATGGATCCGGCGCATCGGACCCTGCGTCAGGTAACCATAGATAATGCAGCCGAAGCCGATCGAGTATTCTCCATGTTGATGGGTGAAGAGGTCGGTCCTCGTCGAGAATTTATCGAAGCACATGCAACCTACGCCAATATCGATGCTTGATTATTGTAGGAAATAAACTTATGGCAGTCTGTATAAGCATATGATTCTTGTACAGACTGTTTTTTTTGAGAAAGTAAAAATAAAATTATATCGTATCCTATAATATGTTAAGAATATAGAAAACCGCTCTTTGCCCGATTAAACTCTTTTTATGAGAAGAAGTCTTAATATGCGTAATAAAAAAAGAAACATCCTCAATGAAAAAATGCTTATTGTCAGTTGTTTTCGTCTGGGTGACGATTGCAACTTTTTCGGCGGCAACGATAAAAGGCCGTCTCATTGACAACGAAACGAAGCAAATTATCGATTTTGCCACTGTTTCGTTGTTTTCTGCATCCTCTAAAACTCCGATGAAAACAGTCACTTCCAATGAAAAAGGAATGTTTTTGATAACAAATGTCAAAAATGGAACTTATAAGTTGAGAATCAGTTTTGTGGGATATAAAACGTTAGAATTTCCGGTATCAGTTACGTCCAAGACTCCGGTTATCGATTTGAAGACGCTGAAGTTATCGACTGATACCCAGACGTTGAAGGCCGTTGAGGTCGTCGGCCAGAAATCACAGATGCGGTTTGAAGTCGACCGACGAGTTTTCGATGTCGATCAAAATATTTCTGCTGCCGGTGGTTCGGTATCGGAAGCGTTGCAGAATATTCCTTCTGTGGATGTCGATAATGAGGGGAATATTTCGCTTCGGAATAATTCGAACGTTGAAGTTTGGATCAATGGTAAGCCGTCCGGATTGACAGAAGATAACCGTGCCCAAATATTGGAACAGATGCCGGCCGGGAGTATAGAGAGCATAGAAGTTATCACCAACCCATCTTCGAAATTCAGCCCTGAAGGCTCTGCCGGAATCATCAACTTGGTATTGAAAAAAGACCGCAAAGCCGGTTATTACGGAAGTGTTGCAGTTGGAGCAAATACGTTTGGTGGAGTAAACGGTTCGGGAAATATAAATTATAATTCGTCGAAAATCGATGCATACGCAAATGTAGGTATCCGTTATATGCAATTTAATAACAGCAGTGATACTTATCGAGAATCATGGCAGGGAACCGACACGACGATTCTTAATCAGAACAACAAAGGCGATATGAATCGTCTCGGAGTCTTTTTGCGAGGTGGAGCGACGTACCATATTTCTCGGAAAGATGATGTCGGCCTTTCTTTTATGGGGATGTTCGGTTCGGGAGACAGTAAAACGACACTTACTTCGAAAGATGGTTTTGGCGCTCTGACACGGGAACGGTGGTCGGATGAAAATGGCGGCAATCGTAATTGGGGAGTAATGTTCGACTATACGCACTTGTTTGGCAAGAATCATGATCTGAGGCTGTATGCCAATTATTTCCAGATGAACCGGGATGAGACGAATGTTTTTACCCAGAACAGTCTGGTAAAAGATTTATGGCAAGAGTCTGCGCAAAAGCAAGATGAGGATAATACCCATCAACGATGGGAGTTTCAGGCCGATTATAGCAATCAAATATCCGATCGGTTTAAGATTGAAGCCGGATATAAAGGAAACATCAATTCCAGAGGCGACAATGTCTATACCTTGGAAGGCCCGGACATGGACCATCTGAAACCACAGGAGTCTTTAAACAACGATTTTACGTATAAGGAGAATATTCAGGCGTTGTATGGTACGTTCTCCGGTAAGATCGATAACTTTAGCTTTCAGGCCGGCGTGAGAGGCGAATATATGCGTTATGAGACCGTAAGCCGCCCGTATAATGTGCAAACTCCGGATCAGGTACGTGAATATTGGCATCTGTATCCGAGTATGTTTTTATCGTATAGCTTGCCTAAAGGCAATGAACTTCAAGTTAATTATACCAGCCGGGTAAATCGTCCGCGTGGACGGCAGATAAATGCCTTCAGAAATGTGACCGACTCGACGAGTATTTCGTATGGTAATCCGAATTTGAACCCTGAGTTTGCTCATGCCGTAGAGTTGAATTATATAAAGAATTGGGATGCTCATACCCTGTCGGCTTCGCTTTATTATCGTAAGACGAATGATGTGATACAGCAAGTGCGTTACTTCGAAGAGCCGGTTATGTATTCTACGTACGAAAATGTTACCAAGATGCAGAATGCCGGTTTGGAGTTGGTCGCCAAGAATCGGTTGTTTAATTACTTAAATCTGACTTCTACGGTAAATATGTATTATCAGCAGCTCAATGATTTCGACTATACCTACGTCGATAGTCACGGGGTGGCTTCTACGATGCACTATGACGGAGAGAATAACTTCACGTGGAATGCCCGAATTATGGCTAATTTGATACTCCCCAAAAACTTCTCGGCACAGATTACCGGTAATTATAATGCAAAACAGCTCATCGCCCAAGGAGAACGCAGCCCTAATTATTCGTTAGATGCCGGTATTCGCAAGAGTTTCTTCTCACGTAAGTTCTCTATTGCGTTGTCCGGTAGAGATTTGCTCGACTCGCGTGGACGGAAGAATATATCATGGGGTGATAACTTCTACCAGGAAAGCCGTTCGCGCTGGGGCGGTCGCAGTGTAAATCTGACTTTGACGTACATGTTCGGGAAAAATGGCGATAACAAACCCAACAAACGCCAACCGGATAGAGAGATGGATTATGAAGGTGATATGATGGATTTCTAAGAGGGAGAAATCGTTTTGCCTTTTATAAAGAATGTTTGTCGTTGAGATAGTCGATTTATAAAACATCTTTTGAACGTGCTCCTTTATTCTTAAATTACTTTGGCAAGAGAAATATACGGTTTTTCTTAAAATATTGCTTACTTTGTAGTTGTGATTGGCTGTGAAGCCGGTTACGATATATTTTGCTAATATTTTAGATTGAGTTGTATATGTCAAAAAGAAAAAAAATAAAAGAAGAGCCTCGAGTAAAGAAGGATAAGATAAAGCAGTTGATCAGAAACTTTTTTAATGAAAATCCCGGCCGTCCTTATAATTATAAGCAGATTTCCCGGGCGGTTGATGCTAAAAATGATCCTCAAAAAATGATCGTTGCCAACATCCTTGCGGAGTTGACGGCCGACTCTTTTTTGATAGAGGTAGATCGGGGACGTTATAAACATGTCGCCGATAAGAAAATGCATGAAGGAATTTTTGAACGCAGGAGTAACGGGAAAAACCATGTGGTCCCGATCGACGGTGGCGATCCTATTCCGGTCTCGGATGAGAACTCTTTGAAGGCGATGTCCGGCGATAAAGTAAACTATATTTGCTATCGGACACGTAAACGGGAGCAGGAGATGGAAGCCGAGATTGTCGAGATCATAGAACGTGTGCCGCAGACTTTTGTCGGCATTCTGGACGTAAAACCTCAATATGCTTTCCTTTTGACCGAGAATCGTTCTTTGGGCAACGATATATTTATTCCTTTAGATAAACTCAAAGGCGGAAAGAGTGGTGAAAAAGCCTTGGTGTCGATTACCGAATGGCCTGATGGCGCTAAAAATCCTTATGGCGAAGTTGTCGCAGTTTTGGGCAAGGCCGGAGATAATGACACAGAAATGCACGCAATATTGGCCGAGTTCGGATTACCTTATACTTACCCGAAGAATGTCGAGAAGGCCGCCGATAAAATAAGTGATGTCATTACTAAAGAAGATTTGAAAGATCGGGAAGACTTCAGAAGTGTGACGACTTTTACGATCGATCCTCGCGACGCGAAAGATTTTGATGATGCCCTTTCTATACGTCAGCTAAATAACGGGAATTGGGAGGTCGGTGTACATATTGCCGATGTGACGCATTATGTGACTCCGGGTAGTGTAATCGATAAGGAGGCTTATAAGAGGGCCACCTCGATTTATTTGGTAGACCGGACTATTCCCATGTTGCCTGAGCGGTTGTGTAATCAGATTTGTTCATTGCGTCCGAATGAGGATAAACTCTGTTTCTCTGCCATTTTTGAGTTGAATGAAAAATCGGAAATTTTGCATTCTCATATTACCCGTACGGTCATCCGTTCGGACCGTCGTTTTACGTATGAAGAAGCTCAAGAGATCATAGAAAGCGGGAAAGGCGATTATAGCTTTGAGATTCTTAAGTTAAATGATTTGGCTCAAAAACTCAGGGAGAAACGTTTTGCAGAAGGGTCTATCAATTTTGACCGATATGAGGTAAAGTTTGAGATCGATGAACACGGGAAACCGTTAAGTGTCTATTTCAAAATTTCGAAAGAGGCCAATAAACTGGTAGAGGAGTTTATGCTTCTGGCCAACCGTACCGTTGCCGAATCGGTCGGTAAGGTAGAGGGTAACCGTACGGCAAAAGCCTTTGTTTACCGTGTGCATGATCTGCCTGATCCGGAGAAGATGAATACGATGGCTACATTTATTCGCCGTTTCGGCTATACTCTTCGCACCGATGGTACGAAAGGGCAGATCTCCCGTTCGATCAATTCTTTATTGAATAATATCAAAGATAAGCCAGAAGAGAATTTAATAGAGACCGTTGCTATACGTTCAATGGCAAAAGCCGAATATTCAACCAAAAATATCGGTCATTATGGTTTGGCTTTTGAATATTATACACATTTTACCTCCCCGATACGTCGTTATCCGGATATGATGGTACACCGATTGTTAGAAAAATATATGGCCGGTGGCCGGAGCGTAAACGTAAAAAGTTTAGAGTCGGCATGTAAGCACTCTTCGGAAATGGAGCTTACGGCAGCCAGTGCAGAACGGGCCTCGATCAAATACAAACAGGCCGAATTTCTCAGTGAACGTTTGGGGCAAGAGTATGAAGGCGTAATCTCCGGAGTAACGGAATGGGGCCTTTATGTAGAAATTAACGAAAATAAATGTGAAGGGCTTGTCCCGATGCGGGATTTGGATGATGACTATTATGAATTTGATGAAAAGAATTATTGTGTAGTCGGGCGTTCTTCCCATAAAATTTATCGTTTAGGCGATCCTATCCGCATACAAATTGCCCGGGTAGATATGGAAAAGAAGCAAGTCGATTTTGCTCTGGTTAAAACAAAATAGCGTTATTGTAGCGACCTAATTATTTTATTATGAATAACCGTACGAATTATCACACCCACAGTTCTTATTGTGATGGGGCGGCACCGATTGAGGATTTTGTGAAAGAGGCTGTCAGGCAAGGTTTTTCGTCTTATGGGGTATCGTCTCATGCCCCTGTCCCTTTCGATACCTGTTGGAATATGAAGCAGGAGAATCTCTCGGCTTACGTAGATGAGGTTTATGCGATAAAAAAGAAATATCAACCGGATATCGAGGTCTATTGCGGGCTTGAGATCGATTATTTAGGACCGGAATATAATCCGGCATTACCTTTTTTTCAGGAACTGCCTTTAGATTATCGTATCGGTTCGGTTCATTTCTTGAAAGTAGGAGATAAGTATATCGATATTGATACAGAGCCCGAACAATTCAAAGAGACGGTTTTTCGCTATTTTGGTGGAGATATTCGGAAATTGGTAGAGTTTTATTTCGAAACAATGATGCGGATGATCGATACCGGCGGTTTCGATTTTGTGGGACATGCCGATAAAGTGTCGATGAATGCGTCATCGTTTCTTCCCGGCATTACGCAAGAACCTTGGTATAAGAAACGGGTACGGGAATATTTCGAGTTTATTGCTCAAAAGAAATGCATGATCGAGATAAATACGAAAGCCTGGCAAAGTAAGCGTCTGTTTTTCCCGAACAGGGAGCATTTCGGTTTAATTCGCACCTTGCAGATACCGGTAGTCGTTAATGCAGATACTCACTTCCCCGCTCTTGTCAATGACGGACGTTTCGACGCTTTGAAAGAGATGCTTGTCGAAGGGTTTACACATGTGCGCCAGCTTTCCAAAGGTAAGTGGATCGATGTTGAGATCGCTCCCTTATAAGGCATAATTTTCAATAAATTACTTAAACGATTTGTGCTTTTGATATTTCGGATAATTCATAATTTCGCATTATCTTTGTGTAATACGAAAATTAAAGCGTGAAATGGAAGTTTTACTATGGATGAAAATATAACTTCTGTCTCCGAACTTGAGTATGGTTCGGATACAATACGAACACTTGATTGGAAAGAACACATTCGCCGGCGCCCCGGTATGTATATCGGTAAACTGGGAGATGGCACACATGCCGATGATGGTATCTATGTGCTTCTTAAAGAGGTGCTTGATAATGCAATAGATGAGTATATGATGGGGTACGGGAAACAGATTGTCGTGAATATCGACGAAGTATCTGTGACCGTAAGGGATTACGGGCGTGGAATCCCCTTGGATAAGGTGAAAGATGTCTCTTCCAAGATGAATACCGGTGCCAAGTATGATTCGAAGGCTTTTAAAAAATCGGTAGGGCTGAACGGAGTCGGAATAAAGGCCGTAAATGCTTTGTCTACCGAGTTTTATATCTGCTCTTATCGTGATGGATTGTGCAAATCGATTTTGTATAATCAGGGAAATGTCGCGACCGATTTTCCCGAAACGCAGACTTCGGAGGAAAACGGAACATTTGTGCGCTTTGTTCCCGATGAAACCATATTTAAAGGGTATAAATACAAAGATGATTTTATCGAGTCGTTGCTGAAAAATTATGTCTATCTTAATTCCGGCTTGACGATTCTGTTTAATGGCCGTCGTTTTTATTCGAAAAACGGACTTGTCGATTTGTTGAACGAAAAGATGACCGCAGAACCGCTTTACCCGGTTATTCACTTGAAGGGCGACGACATAGAAGTGGTGATTACCCATATCAACCAATATGGAGAAGAGTACTATTCGTTTGTTAACGGACAACATACGACACAGGGCGGAACCCATCAAACCGCTTTTCGTGAGGCTTCGTCCCGTACGATAAAGGAGTTTTACAATAAGAATTTCGATTATTCCGATATTCGTAACGGAATTGTTGCCGCTTTGAGCATTAAGGTCGAGGAACCGGTTTTTGAGTCACAGACAAAAACGAAACTCGGCTCCCGCGACATGGGACCCGACGGACCGTCGGTGAGTAAGTTTATCGGTGATTTCTTGAAGAAAGAACTCGATAACTATCTGCATAAGAATACCGAAACGGCAGAGGCCCTGTTAAAAAAGATTCTGGAATCGGAAAAAGAACGGAAAGCAATTGCCGGAGTTACCAAACTGGCCAGGGAGCGTGCAAAGAAATCGAATCTTCATAATAAGAAGTTACGTGATTGCCGGGTGCATTACAATGATACAAAGGGCGACAATATCGACCAGTCGAGTATCTTTATTACCGAGGGAGATTCGGCAACCGGTTCGATAACTAAAAGTCGGGATGTAGAGACTCAGGCTGTATTCAGTCTGCGGGGAAAACCTTTGAATTCATATGGACTGACACGTAAAGTGGTGTATGAAAACGAAGAGTTCAACTTGTTGCAAGCGGCTTTGAACGTCGAAGATGGAATGGACGGGCTTCGCTACAATAAGATCATCATTGCCACAGATGCCGATGTGGACGGTATGCACATCCGCTTGTTGTTGATAACCTTCTTTTTGCAATTTTTCCCCGATTTGATCAAGAAAGGGCATGTCTTTATCTTGCAAACGCCTCTTTTCCGGGTGAGAAATAAGAAAGAAACATATTATTGCTATACCGAGGAAGAGCGGGTCGGAGCGATCGCAAAACTCGGAAGCAGCGCAGAAATAACCCGTTTCAAAGGATTGGGAGAGATTTCTCCGGATGAATTCCGCCATTTTATAGGACCGGATATGCGGCTCGATCAGGTCTCGATCAAGAAAGAAGACCTTGTGCAAGACCTGTTAGAGTTTTATATGGGGAAAAATACGATGGAACGGCAGAACTTTATAATTCAAAATCTTGTTACAGATGAAGACCTCTCTTGATAAAAAAATAGCAATATTCCCGGGGACTTTTGATCCGTTTACGATCGGACACATGTCTCTGGTCGAGCGGGCACTGAATATGCTCGATGAGATTGTAATTGCCATAGGCGTTAATGAAGCCAAGAGCCAATATTTCAGTGTCGAGGAGCGCCTTCACATGCTCGAAGAACTGTTCCGGTCAAATCCGAGGGTAAAGGTGCTTGCCTATAACTGCCTGACTGTGGACCTTGCTCGGGAGTGTCATGCCGGTTTTATTCTGAGAGGAATCCGTTCGGTCAATGATTTTGAGTACGAGAAGACGATTGCCGACGTAAATCGTAAAATATCAGGGGTAGAAACCTTGGTATTGTTTACAGAACCGGAACATACCCACATCAGCTCTACTATCGTTCGGGAATTGTTGAGATATGGCCGATCGGTAGATGAATTTTTGCCGGAGGGCTTGGTTCTTGTCCCCAAAAAATGAAAATGGAAATAAGAAAATTTCTAAAAATGAAAAAGATTATATATGCTGTCGCTTTGTTTCTGCTCGTTTCTGTTTGTGTAATGGCGCAAAGACAGACCGATGCTACGAAGAAACTCAGTTTGGCCGCTTATTTGATTTCTACGTTGTATGTAGATGAGGTCGATGAAGATAAATTGACAGAAGATGCCATCCGTGCCATGTTGGAACAACTCGATCCACATTCGACCTACCTCGACCCTCAGGAGGTGAAAGACATGAGCGCCTCGTTGGATGGGAATTTCGATGGCATCGGCATACAGTTTACGATGACGAATGATACTCTTTATGTGATACAAACCGTTGCCGGAGGCCCATCGGAAAAAGTCGGCATTTTGGCCGGAGACCGTATTGTCGAGATTAATGATACGGTTGTCGCGGGGGTAAAAATGAGTACGCAAGACATTATGTCCCGTTTGCGGGGAAAACGGGGGACAAAAGTCAATGTTGCTGTCCTTCGGAAAGGGGTGGCGGAACCAATCCCTTTCAGAATTACGAGAGATAAGATTCCGGTTTATAGTATCGATGCTTCATATCTGGTGGACAAGCACACCGGATATATTCGTTTGAGCCGTTTTTCTGCCACCAGTGCGCAGGAGTTTGTCGAGGCTGTGACGAAATTGCGTCGGTCGGGAATGAAGAACCTGATTCTTGATTTGCAGGGAAATGGAGGCGGATATTTAAATACGGCCGTAAAAATTGCCGATCTGTTACTGGCTGATGATAATGCCTTGATCGTTTATACAGAAGGACGTCGCTCTCCCCGCACAGAAGAGAAGTCTTCTTCAAAGCATTTGTTCCCTGAAGGTAAATTGGTCGTCCTTGTCGATGAAAGTTCGGCATCGGCGTCGGAAATCGTTTCTGGAGCTATCCAAGATTGGGATAGAGGTGTGATTGTGGGACGTCGGACGTTCGGAAAGGGTTTGGTGCAACGTCCTATCCCGTTGGCCGACGGATCGATGATCCGCCTTACCATAGCCCGCTATTATACTCCTTCTGGACGGAGCATCCAGAAACCATATACCAAGGGCGAGACAAAAACGTATAATGAAGATTTGGTGAACCGATATAACCGGGGAGAATTGTCGCATGCCGATAGTATTCATTTCCCGGATTCTTTGAGATTCAACACGTTGAAAAACAAACGGGTTGTATATGGCGGCGGAGGTATCATGCCCGATTATTTTGTACCGATCGACACGACCCGTTATACCGACTATCACCGGGATGTAGCGGCTAAGGGGTTGATTAATCAGGAAGTTACTTCCTATATCGACCGTAATAGGAAAATGTTGAATTCTACGTATAAAGATATCGATAAGTTTATCGCTAAATTCGAGGTTGATGAACAGATGATACAAGACCTTAAACAGCTGGCGGAGAAAGAGAAGATAAAATATGATGAGGAGGAGTTTCAGAAATCCTTGCCATTGATCAAAACGCAACTGAAAGCTCTTGTCGCTCGTGATTTGTTCGATACGTCGGCCTATTTTAGGATTATGAATAGCTACAATGATTCTTATCAGAAAGCGCTTGAGATCATTGCTTCTCCGAGTGAATACGAGCAACTTCTGAACGGGAAACAGCAATAATCGTCGGGCGTACACAAAACGGTAAAAAGAGCGGCGGGCTCCTTCTTTGAGGAGCCCGCCACTCTTTTTTATTTATCGTAAAAACGCAGGTCGGTTATATCCATCGATGTCTTTATTCATCTGTCGGCCGATGAACATTATTTTGTCGTTTCGGAGATAAGTCCCCGGTTTCTAAGTAAAGATTCGGGATTGGGATCGGCGCCACGGAACTGCCTGTATAATTTCATCGGATCCTGACTGTCTCCTTTTTCCAGAATATTGCTGCGGAAGGCTTGGGCCGTTTGTGCATCGAATATGCCGTTTTTCTCAAATGCGTCGAATGCATCGGCATCCAATACTTCTGCCCATAGATACCCGTAATAGCCGACAGCATATCCACCGTCGAATATATGTGCAAAATACGGACTTCGGTACCGGAGTGCTATCTCGTCGATCAACCCCATCTCTTTTACCGCATTGGCTTCAAATGCCCGTACGTCGAAATCCTGTTCTTCGGTTACCTCATGCCAACGCATATCCATGATTCCGGCAGCCACAAATTCGGTCGTTATGAAACCTTGGTTGAAAGTCCGCGATTTTTTCATCTTCTCGATCAGTGAATCCGGGATTATTTCGCCGGTTTTATAATGTTTGGCATACAGTTTCAGCACGTCGGGATGTGTTGCCCAATGTTCCATAATCTGCGACGGCAACTCGACAAAATCTCGAGCTACATTGGTCCCGCTCATCGACTGGTAATGGCACTGGGAAAGCATGCCGTGTAGCGCGTGTCCGAATTCGTGAAACAGTGTTTGCACTTCATCGATGGTCAGTAAAGAGGGTGTTTGAGATGTCGGTTTGGTAAAGTTGCAGACGTTGACAATGACCGGTCGTATATTGTTCCCTTCTTGGATCGCCTGTTCCCGGAAATTGCTCATCCATGCCCCTCCGCTTTTTCCCGGGCGGGGAAAGTTGTCGGCATAGAAAATGCCCAGATGCGAACCGTCGGCGTCTTTAACCTCATAAGCCTCTACATCGGGATGATATACCGGCATATTTTCAAGTTTTTCGAAGGTGATGCCATACAAGCGGTTTGCTACGGTAAAGGCTCCTTGTCGCACATTCTCGAGCAAAAAATAGGGCTTCAGGCTCTCTTCGTCCAAAGCATATTTCGATTTGCGGGCTTTTTCGCTGTAATACCACCAGTCCCAAGCAGCGAGTTTAAAATTACCACCCTCTTTGTCGATAATTTCCTGTAACATTTGAGCCTCTTCTTTAGCTTTAGGTAACGCATAAGACCAAACCTTTTCCAATAAGGCGTTTACAGCTTCGGGAGTTTTTGCCATGCGATCATCCAGTACAAATTCGGCATAAGAGTTGAATCCCAAAAGATGAGCTTTTTGAGTACGGAGATTTACGATTTTAGCAATGTTCGCTTTGTTGTCGTATTGGTTGTCGTGATCGCAGCGGTTTATATAAGCTTTGTATAGCTTTTCGCGCAGGTCCCTGTTGTCGGCATATTGTAAAAACGGGATACGGCTCGGGTCGTGCAGCGTAAATATCCATTTTCCCGGTTTTCCCCGGTGAGTGGCCTCTTCGGCAGCCGCATTCTTCACCCCGTCCGGGAGGCCGGCAAGGTCGGCTTCATTGTCGATAATAAGTTCAAATGCGTTGGTCTCGGCCAGAAGATTATCTCCGAAATGAAGAGACAACAAGTTAAGTTCTTTATTGATCTCTTTTAGTTTTTCTTTATTTTCGGGCGAGAGCAATGCTCCTGAACGGACAAAATTCCGGTAATATTTATCCAACAAACGAGACTGTTCTTCGGTGAGTGTCTCATTGTCTTTTTGATCATGGATATATTTTATCCGGGCAAATAGAGAATCGTTTAAATAAATATTGTCAGAGTGTTCGGTCAGCAACGGCGATATCTCCTTGGCGATACGTTGCAATGCGTCGTTGGTTTCGGCCTGGGTCAAATTGAAAAATACCAATTCGGTTTTGGACAGTAAAGCCCCGCTGTTGTCGAGTGCTTCGATAGTGTTTTCGAATGTCGGGTTTTCAGGGTTGGAAATGATTGCCTGTATTTCGGCATTTTGCTCTTCCATCCCTTTGATGAACGCCGGCTTATAATGCGAGGTATCTATTTTTTCGAACGGCGGAACGCCAAAGGGCGTGTCGTAATGGCTGAAAAATGGATTTTCGTTTTTCTGCGTTGTACAAGAGATAAACATAGACAAGGTAAATAGAGGAATAATGAAATTTTTTTTCATGTCTTATAGATTTTATAAAGGTGTATTTGCCGGCTTTTGGGAAAGAGTGTCGGGCTCATTCCATTTTAGAACGGTTTTTATGGGATAATGGTCTGAAAATTTGACTTTATCGATGTGGGTGGATATAGATTGTAAACCTTTCCCATAGAGGATATGATCGATTCTGAACCAGAAGCCGTTGGCATGGTAAGTGATTCCCGGTCCTAATCCGTTGGAGACATATGAGTCTTTCAGATCACCCCTTATTTTCCGGTATGTATAAGACTGCGGGGTATCGTTAAAATCGCCACAGACGATAATATCCGAATTGCTTTTTTTGACAATGCTTGCAATGCTGTCGGCCTGCAGTGCCCGTTTGCGGAATGCTGTCCCCATTTTGGAAATAAGCCGATTTTTAAATTCCGGGAACAAGTCGGTATTGTCGATATGTTTCATCATGTATGTGTAAAGCTCCCGGTCGTTCGAGGTAAACTTGTTTGACTCCAGATGATTGTTGATCAAGGTCAAAATACGTTCATTGATTTTTATTTTGTAAATGCATGATCCGTTGAAAGAGCTGTCGTATTTTATGTCGGTTATTTCTTGAAATGGGTATTTCGAATAACAGGCAATTCCTGATTCGGAGTAAGGGGTTTTGCTGCCGGGAGTAAAATGCCGGTAAGGATAATCGGAGAAGGCCGCATTGATTTGTTCTAAAGAGAGCAGCCCTTTTACCGTCCCGAATGAGAACTCTTGCATACAGATAATGTCTGCTTTTTCATTTTGTATATAAGATATGATCGGGTTGGGTGAATCTTCGGTGTGAGGCAAGCAACTATTGAAACTGTGGACATTGTAGGTCAGTAGTGTCAGATTCTGTCCTGTTTCATCTGTTTCATCTGTCTTAAAATGCATCGGCGTGTAATTCCAAAGGCCGTTCCAGCAGGCAATAAGAGCGATAATAGAGATCAGTACAGAGTAATGTCTTTGTATAGCCCAAAATAGGATGAATATGATATTAGCGGCTAAGAAGATAGGAAACGCCAGTCCTAAATAAGAGGCAAAAATCATTTTTCCCGGAGGAATGATATAGGCATAGGCCGATGCAATCAGCGCTATGGCAAATAAAAAATTGATAAAAGAGCCTACGGTTAGGTAGGTAGTTCGTAGCCACTTCATCCCGATTGTTTTAATTTTTGCTTGCATTAAATAGTTTTTTCTTTTCTTCAGTCGTCAGAGCATTGTATCCCGAGCGTTTTATTTTGTCGAGAATTATGTCGATTTCTGCAGACTCTTTTTGTTTTCGGGTATTATACTCCATATCGGTTTCGGGCCGTTTGTACTTTATTCTTATTTTAGGTCGGGGTTTGCACAAGATTATGATTTTGTCGATGAGCGTATTGATAAATCTTGTGATATCTTTTCCCTGTTTCCAGCGGTATGCAAAGAAAAAGCCGAGCATGGCTCCCCCGAGATGGGCGATATGGCCTCCTGCATTTTGAGATGTAATGCTGATAGCGTCCAAGATGATCGTAACGGCTGCGATATATTTTAATGAAACATTCCCGAAAAAGAGCAGGGATATTTTGAAATCGGGCGCATAGACAGCGGTAGCAATAACGATGGCCAAAACGGCGGCAGATGATCCTAATAAAACGCCGTAAGTCGATGAAAAAAACGGGATGAGGTTATAAGCCAGCAAATAGAGCGCAGCCCCCGAAAGACCCCCTAACAGATAGAGTCCGCCCAACTGTTTTTCGCTGAAAAAATGCAGGAACAACTGTCCGAACCAATACAGCCAGAGCATATTGAACAGGATATGCAACAGATCATATTGTAAAAACATATAAGAAAACAGTGTCCACGGTCGCCATATCAAAACAGACAGGTTCGATGGCAGCTGCATGTAAGAGAGCAACGGGTTGACCTCGATACCTGCTAACGTGAGTATAACTCCGGTCAGACGTACGACCAGAAATACGGCTATGTTTATGAATATGAGTTTTATCAGGAGCGACCCGGTATGATATTTTATGGCCAGATCTTTAAAAATATTGCCCATTTCCGATTCCTTTTTTACGCCAATATTTTATAACGATATATCCGAATAGCATACCTCCGAGGTGGGCAAAGTGGGCGATATTGTCTCCGCTAAAGTTGCTGATTCCGAAAAATAGTTCCACTGCACCGTAGAAGATCACGAAATATTTTGCTTTTACGGGGATGGGGATAAACATGATATACAGAGGAAGATTGGGGAATAGCATTCCGAATGCCAGAAGAATACCGAAAACGGCTCCGGAGGCTCCGATCGTGATGATTCCGTTGAGCGCCATTCGGGTTTGTTCCCAGCCGTGAACAGATACAATTTGTGCGATTTCATTGTGAAAGCTGATGTACCACGTAAGCTCTTGTATAAGACCTGCTCCGAATCCGGTAATCATATAGTAGGTAAGAAACCGTTTGCTGCCCCATACCATTTCGAGTGTACGGCCAAACATATATACCGAGAACATATTGAAGAATACATGTCCGATGGAGTTTGGATCGTGCATGAACATATAGGTGACCAATTGAATGGCATTGAAATCTTTTGCCATGAAATAGTGCAATCCTAAATAATCGACCAGATCGATATTTATCTTGGGCAAAACAATTGTTGCCAACCAAACTAAAAAGTTTATGATAATAAGGTTTTTAGTTACTGGAGGGAGTGCACTGAAAAAATTTTGTCGTCCTTGAAACATAGAGTTTTTTTATAATCTGTTTTTACTTATAAGTTGCAAAAATAGGGATTATTTCCTGTTTTTTGTGTCGTAACGCTTCGCTATTATGTTTTTAATCGAAATATTTCACTTTTTTTATTCCTATTCTTTGTTATTTTGTTTTTAAATAATATATTTGCGTAAATATCAAAAACGGCTTTTGTCGTATAGTAAACCTATTAAAATACAGCTTTATGAACAAATCAGAATTAATTAATGCTATTGCTGAAAAATCAGGCTTAGCTAAGACCGATGCTAAAAAAGCATTGGATGCATTTATCTCTACCGTATCTAGCGAATTGGCTAAAGGTGAAAAAATCGCTCTTATTGGTTTCGGAACATTCTCAATCAATGAAAAAGGCGAAAGAACAGGTATTAACCCTGCAACAAAACAACAGATTACTATCCCTGCTAAGAAAGTGGTTAAATTTAAAGCCGGTGCTGAATTAGCAGATAAAGTAAAATAATATATTCGCTTCGGATTAAAAGGAAAGGCTGTTGCTCCGGTAATAAGGAGGAGAGTCTTTCTTTATTTTATATGCGATTAACAATGCGGGATATTATCGAGATATGATAATATTCCGCATTGTCTGTCTATTCGCAGGGAGTCATTAAAGAAATATCGTGCCTGATGTTTTTGTGTAATGAAAACATTAGGCATCCTGTTTTTAAAGTATTATCTTTGCATCGGTAAAAAATCGACGGATAAAAAATAATAATATGAAGATCGAAAACAAAGTCGCCCGGGCTGTCGTTTCCGCATTGTCGGCACTGTATGGCGCAGAACCGGAAATGTCGGCCATCCAATTGCAAAAAACGAAAAAAGAGTTCGAAGGTCATTTAACCCTTGTTGTCTTCCCTTTTTTGAAGATGTCACGTAAAAGCCCGGAAGCTACTGCCCAAGAAATAGGAGAATATTTAGTTAATAATGAGACGGTAGTCGCTTCTTTCAATGTGATTAAAGGTTTTTTGAACTTGGTAATCAGCTCGGAGAGTTGGATAGAACAGTTGAACGAAATAGCTTCTGACGAACGATATGGAATAAAGGAGACGGCACCGGATGCCCCTTTGGTGATGATCGAATATTCTTCTCCCAATACAAATAAACCGTTGCATTTAGGTCATGTGCGCAATAATTTATTGGGTTACAGCCTTTCTGAGATTTTGAAGGCAAACGGAAACAAGGTGGTAAAAACCAATATCGTAAATGACCGCGGAATTCATATCTGCAAATCGATGCTTGCGTGGGAGAAATGGGGCAATGGGGTTACACCCGAATCTTCCGGAAAGAAAGGCGATCATTTGATCGGTGATTTTTATGTGCTTTTTGACAAACATTATAAACAAGAAGTTGCCGAATTGCAGGCAAAAGGAATGTCTAAAGAAGAGGCCGAAGCCGCATCTCCGCTTATGGCCGAAGCTCGGGAGATGCTTCGTAAGTGGGAAGCGGGGGATGAACAGGTGCGCTCGGTATGGCGGATGATGAATGATTGGGTGTATGCCGGGTTTGATGAGACTTACCGGAAAATGGGTGTAGATTTTGATAAGATTTATTACGAGTCGCAAACCTATCTGGAAGGAAAAGAGAAAGTTCTCGAAGGGCTGGAAAAAGGCATTATGTATCGCAAAGAAGATGGCTCGGTTTGGGCAGACTTGACTGCAGAGGGCCTTGATCATAAGTTGCTTTTGCGTGCCGACGGTACTTCTGTGTATATGACCCAAGATATAGGAACGGCCAAACTTCGTTTCCAAGATTTCCCTATCGATAAGATGATATATGT
>CASFRL010000134.1 GCA_949297285.1 uncultured Bacteroidales bacterium | reverse complement strand
A
This sequence comes from uncultured Bacteroidales bacterium, assembly GCA_949297285.1. Classification (GTDB taxonomy): domain Bacteria; phylum Bacteroidota; class Bacteroidia; order Bacteroidales; family Coprobacteraceae; genus Coprobacter. The sequence goes on along the minus strand of CASFRL010000134.1, from coordinate 17,397 downwards.
TAATCTGATCAAAAAAACGTATATTTGTAGAAACAGCATCTATAAGAAATGAGTGCAACGGATAAAATAAAAGATTTAATTGCCGAGAATAGACTGGAAGAGGCAACCGAGTTGCTCAACCGACGTATAGAACAGAATCATCAGGACGATGAAGCATATTATCTGTTGGGAAACATTTTCCGAAAAAAGGGGGATTGGAAACAGGCTACGTTCTATTACTTGAGCGCTACGGAGATAAACCCCAACAGCCCGGCAAAGAAAGCCCAAGAGGTGCTTACCGACATTCGTGATTTTATAAATCCCGATTATAACCCATAACCGATATAAATTCCGGCGTAAAAAAATGTCCTCACCGCAAGGTAAGGACATTTTTTATTTTATTCTTTAAGCGCGTATTATCGCAGAGGATGATACTCTACGAACGCTTCGATTGCTTCGTAAGAGGCCAAACCGAGGCTGGTATATAAGTTTGCCGTCGCACGATTCCGGTCTTCGGCACGCTGCCAGAATAGACGTTCGTCATCACCAAGGAAGGGAGCACTCTCCATTTGCGACTGGTGTTTCAATATCGAATTCCGTTTTTGGCGCAATTCTTCGGGGCTGATCGGCACAGCCATCTCGATATGGTCAATTTCCCATTCTGCCCACGCACCACGATACATCCATATCCGGCAATTCTTCATCCATTCTTCATCTTTTATATCATCGATGGCGGCGAGAACAGCGTCCAAACATACCCGGTGTGTTCCGTGCGGATCGGCCAAGTCTCCGGCAACAAAGATTTGATCGGGTTTGACACTCTCGAGAAGATCTTTGACAATATCTCTGTCGACTTCGGTCAGATCACCTTTCTTTATGGTTCCGGTTTCATAGAATGGCAAGTTCAGGAAATGAACATTTTCGGGTTTTACTCCGATATAGTTACATGCCGTACGCGCTTCGCCTTGACGAATCAAGGTCTTCAGATAACGAATGTCGGGAGTATCGATGTCTCCGTCTTTTTTCGCTTTTACAAAACGGGTTATTTCGGCATGTTTTTCCAAGAACTCGGGTGTATCGAAACAGAAGTTCTTTGCAATTCCGCCCATGAGCATTACATAACGCATCATATCTTCATCGCCTACGGCAATGTTTCCGGATGTTTCATAAGCGACATGCACGTCGTGGTGCTGATCGACCAAACGTTTCAGGGTTCCACCCATAGAGATCACATCGTCATCGGGATGAGGGCTGAATACGATAACCTTTTTAGGATAAGGTTTTGCCCGTTCGGGACGGAATGTATCATCAGCATTCGGTTTTCCACCCGGCCATCCGGTAATGGTATGTTGCAGGTCATTGAATATTTTGATATTCACATTGTATGCAGAACCGAAGAGCGCCAGCAATTCGCTCAAACCGTTATCGTTATAGTCTTTATTGGTCAATTTCAAAATCGGTTTCCCGGTAATGCGGCAAAGCCATACGATCGCGCGACGAATCAATTTGTCATCCCATTCACATGAGGTAACCAACCACGGTGTACTCAATCGGGTCAACTGTTCGGCCGAAGATAGATCCAAAACAAATTTAGCTTCTTTGTGGGTCTGCAAGAAACTTGCCGGAACGACGTCAGAAACCGGTTGTTCGATAGCTCGTCTCACATAAGGGCTTATTACCTCGCCCCAACCTACAACGATTACCTTCTTCGCACTCAAGAGAGTAGAGATACCCATTGTGATGGCACTGTGAGGAACAGCTTCGTTAGAATGGAATAGTTTCGCAAAGTTATGACGAGATTCGCTTCCCAACAGCATCAACCGGGTTGAAGAATTCAGTTGAGAACCCGATTCGTTAAAAGCAAGATTTCCTAACGGACCAAACTCGATCAAGGTCAAATCCAAACCTCCCAATTTCTCGATTTTCATTTCATAATCTTTGCAGAAATCGAAAATCGATTCTTTAGAGATTGTTCCATCGGGTGTATATACATTCTGAGGATCTACATCTACCAGGTCGATCAAGACTTCATGAAGCAATTTCGATGTCCCGGGAGCATCCATTTCCAACGGAAAAAATTCACTGACGTTGAATATAATAACATTAGAAAAACTTAATCCTTCATTTTGATGCATACGCACGAGTTCACGATATACACCATGTGTCCCTGAGCCGGCTCCTAATGCCAATATGCAAAAACGTCCTTCTTTTTTACGTAAACGTATCAAATCGGCAACTTCGCGGGCTACCTGCAATGCTCCTTCTTCGGAGCTTTCATAAATTTCAGTAAATACTTTTTCAAAACGCGTAAGAGCTGTAAGTTCTAACGCATTGTCCGGCCGATAGTAGTGTCTCGGCGTTCTGTCTAATTTGATTTGAGAGCTTAGATTTGCTTTCATAGTATAGGGTTATTAAATTTCTCGGACAAATATACAGATTATTGAGGTTCAAAAAGTATCTATTTTCCTAAAGGTAGTACCAAAAATAATCATTTGATACGATTTTATTGGGGAGTATGGGTTTTAATAGTTAAATTTATGTACTTTTGAACAAGTTTCAAGTAATAATGTATTAAAAAGACACATCAACAAAATTATAGACTATGAGATTAATTATTCAACCAAACTACGAAAACGTATCACGTTGGGCTGCCAATTACGTTGCCGCCCGCATTAGGGAATTCAACCCGACGGAAAAAAAACCTTTTATTTTGGGCCTTCCGACAGGATCTTCACCTCTTGGCATGTATCGGAACTTGATCGACTTGAACAAAAAGGGGATCGTATCTTTTAAAAATGTGATCACTTTCAATATGGACGAATACATCGGACTGCCTAAAGATCATCCCGAAAGTTACCACTCTTTTATGTGGAATAACTTCTTTAACCATATTGACATTAAACCTGAAAATGTCAATATTCTGAACGGGAATGCTGAAAATCCCGAAGAAGAATGCGCCCGGTATGAAGAAAAAATAAAATCTTTGGGAGGTATCGATCTTTTCTTAGGCGGCATCGGACCGGACGGACATATCGCCTTTAACGAACCGGGATCTTCTTTGACATCCCGTACACGGGTTAAGACATTGACCCATGACACGATTATCGCAAATTCAAGATTCTTCAACAACGATGTAAATCTGGTTCCGAAAACGGCATTGACCGTCGGCGTAGGGACGGTAATGGATGCCAAAAGCGTCTTGATCATCGTTAACGGCCACAATAAAGCCCGGGCATTGCAGCATGGCGTCGAGGGCGGAATCAGCCAGATGTGGACAATCAGTGCTTTGCAAATGCACCCCAAGAGCATTATTGTTTGCGACGATGCGGCAACCGATGAGCTGAAAGTCGGGACATACAAATATTTCCTCGATATCGAGAAGAATAATTTAAACCCAGATTCTTTGCTTTAATACTCGAATATAAAAAGACCGGGGGCAGATTAATAAAATCTGCCCCCGGTTCTTATAATACGAATAACGTCGATTTTATTTATAATCTTCAAAATTGGTCAGAGCCATATCGCCCGATTTATTGAACTCGCGGTGGAAAGCAAAACATACATCTAAATTGTGCGGCGTGTGCCCTCCTCTTTCAAGTTTCAGGTAATCCCACAATAATTGTTTATACATGGGATGAGCACAATTCTCGATAATCAGTTTAGCTCTTTCGATCGGAGATTTTCCACGTAAATCGGCAACGCCTTGTTCGGTTACTAAAACGCTTACCGAATGTTCGCTGTGATCGACATGCGATACCATAGGAACAATGGCGCTGATCTTTCCGCCTTTTGCCACAGAAGGACAGGTAAAGATCGACAGATAGGCGTTGCGGGTAAAATCGGCAGATCCGCCGATTCCGTTCATCATTTTATTCCCGGTTACATGCGTACTGTTTATATTTCCGAAAATGTCGGCTTCAAGAGCCGTGTTGATCGTAATCAAACCGAGACGTCTTACGACTTCAGGATTGTTCGAAATTTCTTCGGGACGCAACACGATCTTGTCTCTGAAGAAATCGATGTCCTTATATATCTCGTCCAATACAGCCGAACTAACGGTTAACGAACATCCACTGGCAAATTTACATTTTCCGGTTTTCATCAATCCGATGACAGCATCCTGTATCACTTCCGTGTACATCTCAAATGCAGGTACATCGGGGCTATTTCCCAGTCCGCCCAACACGGCATTCGCAATATTTCCCACACCGGATTGTATAGGTAAAAATTCTTTGGGAATCAACCCGGCTTTTAATTGTGCAACAAGGAAATCGCAAACATTGTCACCGATACGGGTCGTCGTTTCATCGGCCGGAGCAAATTCTTTTACACCATCCGGAAGATTTGTTTCGACAATACCGACAATCTTCTTCGGATCTACCTGTATATAAGGTTTACCGATGCGGTCACTGGGTTTATAAACCGGTATTTCACGACGGTATGGAGGATCGGCAGGTTGGTAAATATCATGGAATCCGGCCAACTCTTTCGGGTTATGGCGGTTGATTTCTATAATAATTCTATCGGCCAACTGGCAGATCGTAGGAGCAATACCGACACCTGTCCCCAATATGATTTTCCCATCATCAGAAACGTCTACGGCTTCAATTACGGCAACATTTATCTTTCCTAAAAAACCATACCTCAAATTTTGGGCTAAATGAGAAAGGTGCATATCATAATAGGCTATTTCCCTGCGGTTTATGCCCTCCCGACTATCTTTGCTCGATTGGTATGGGGTACGCGTCTTTATCGCTTTGGCTATGGCTAAAGCACCATCGAGGTATTTGTTTGTAGAAGCTCCGGTAAAAACGCCGATGGCAAACGGGCGTCCGGCTTCATGCTCTTCTTGTGCTCTTTTGGCTATTGCTTCAGGTACGGCTTTGGGAGTCCCTGCAGCTGTAAACCCGCCAAAACCCACATTATCATCGTGATGAATATAGGTGGCAGCTTCTTCTGCCGAAATAATTTTAAATGACATATCGTTTTAAATTTTATAGAACCTATTGTATTTTAAATATCTAAAATTTCTTCGCTAAAATCTCAGAAGCGATCACGGCTTTTCTCAGTTCTTCTGTTCCGTAAGGCAACAAATCAGCATTGTCTTGCGTGTTGTTATAGGCGTCATCGATGACAACAGATTTCTTGGGTGTTGTCTTATTTACATTTTCAGTTACAATCTCTGGCACTTTGGGGGAAGAGTCTTCCCGGATAAGCAACTCTGCCGGCGCTATTTTGTCTTTTTCTATTTTTTTTTCAGATTTTTCAACCGGCATGGCAGGAGCTTGCGGCTTGGGCTCCGAAGGGAAAAAGTCTTCCCATGAAAAAGGATCATTTTCGGTACGTTGCTCCTCTCCCTCAAAGGGATATGCTTTATCGTTTTCTGTATTTTTTTTATTGGCATTGACCTGTTTTTGCGCACTTTTGGCAATCGCTCTAACGATAAATATAAAAATAAGAAGAACGTAAATCCACAAATTCTCCATAGCTTTTCGTATTTTTGCCCTCAAAAGTACAAAATAAAGCTGATAAACAAGTGGAAAGCCTTCAAAATTTGTACAAGATCGGTGCGAGATCATGACAAATCGATTTTCTTGAAAAGATCGATTTTGAAACAATAGATAAATAGGATTTGTTAAAAAGAACGGTGTTGTCCCTTTTCTCAAGATAATCGGCGGTTTGCAACAAGATCGATCTGTTTTATCCGAGGGAGTCAAGGTCGCTTGCAAAGCCTCCGAACCGATAATAAAAAATTAAGGGCAATTTCACAACTGCCCTTAATAGATTTAACCTAAACCTTAACTATGAAAAAATTTCATATATTGTTGAATGCAAAAGTATAAATAAATTTTTAAAAGCAAACATTATATATTATTTTTTGTTAGATTTTTCTTCAAAAAAAATACATAATACGATTTCTAACCATAAAAATATATACAAATGAAAGAAAACTCTGAAGCAGACTTTAAATCTGCGACCGAGCCAAGAGGTAAAAAATTGTTTATCGAGACCTATGGTTGCCAAATGAATGTGGCAGACAGTGAAGTGGTGGCCTCTATCATGCAGATGGATGGTTATACGTTGTGCGAATCTATCGAAGATGCCGATGCCATTCTGGTGAATACTTGTTCGATTCGGGATAATGCCGAACAAAAGGTTTTGTCTCGTCTCCAGTATTTCAACTCGTTACGAAAAAAAAGGGGAAAACTGATCGTGGGAATCATCGGTTGTATGGCCGAACGGGTAAAAGAAGAATTATTGGAAAAGCATCATGTCGATCTGGTTGTGGGTCCGGATGCCTATCTCGATCTGCCCAACCTGATCGGCGCAGTGGAACAGGGCGAAAAGGCGATTAACGTAAATCTGTCTACAACCGAGACGTATAAAAACATAATTCCCAAACGCATCGGAGGCAATCGCATATCGGGATTTATCTCTATCATGCGCGGATGCAACAACTTTTGCTCTTATTGCATTGTCCCTTATACCCGGGGCCGTGAACGAAGCCGAGACCCGGAAAGTATTTTAAGGGAGTTGCAAGACTTGAAAGAGAGAGGGTTTAAAGAGGTGACTTTATTGGGACAGAATGTCAATTCTTATCTGTTTACCCGACCGGACAATGAAAAAGTCGATTTCCCGACTTTGCTTGCTTTAGTCGCTACGGAAGCCGGACAAGGCATGCGCGTGAGATTTACGACCTCGCATCCTAAGGATATGAGCGACGAGATACTTTACACGATTGCCCGATATCCGAATATCTGCCACCATATACATTTGCCGGTGCAATCGGGCAGCAACCGTATCTTAAAACTGATGAACCGAAAATATACGCGAGAGTGGTATCTCGACCGGATTGCCGCCATTCGCAGCATAATTCCGGATTGCGGAATAACGACAGACATGTTCAGCGGATTCCATTCTGAAACCGAAGAGGATTTTGCCGAAACTTTATCGTTGATGCGTGAAGTCGGGTTCGATGCCTCTTTTATGTTTAAATATTCGGAACGCCCCGGAACTTATGCGTCGAAACACCTCCCCGACAATATCCCGGAAGAGGTCAAAATAAAACGGCTGGAACAAATGATCGATTTGCAGAACGAGCTTTCTGCCGAAAGTAACCGACGGGATATCGGAAAGACTTTTGAAGTGCTGGTCGAAGGATATTCAAAACGCTCGAGAGAAGATTTATTCGGACGTACCGGACAAAATAAAGTCGTTGTATTCCCCAAAAAGAATTTCCGCACAGGAGATTTCGTACAGGTAAAAATTACGGATGCGTCATCGGCGACTTTACTGGGTGAGGCGATTTCTTAAGCAATGATATTCTAAAGAAAAACGTATACTGCAAAGAGGTTTTACGGTATGCGTTTTTTGTTTATGTGACGGAGGGCAATTCTTGCCATATCTCTTTTATCGTCTTGTGTAAGACCGGATGGCACAGATCCGGTGCGATTTCGACAAGCGGATCAAGGACAAACCGCCGTTGATGCAAAAGGGGATGCGGAATGACCAAACGATCGGTATTCAGGACTTCGTCATTGAAAAACAAAATATCGATGTCGATACAGCGATCTTGATAAGAACCGTTGCTTTTTGTCTTGCGCCCCAACTCTTTTTCGATAAGTTGCGTCGCACTCAATATCGAGCCGGGATCCATCCCGGTACCGACTTTCACTACGGCATTCAGAAACGGATTCGGGGAGACAAAACCCCACGGTTCGGTTTCATAAAAAGCGGATAGGGAAAGTACTTTTCCTATCCGCTTTTCTATTTCATCTACCGCACGGTTCAGGTAATTTGTGCGATCACCCAAATTAGAACCTAATGCGATATAAACGATATTCATTTTTTATACTTTAGATAATCAGCATCGCATCGCCATAAGCTCCGAACCGATACCCCTCTTTCAATGCTTTATCGTATGCTTCGAGTACGAGGTCATAACCGCCGAAAGCGGCAACCATCATCAACATGGTAGAGAGCGGCATATGAAAATTGCTGACCAAACTGGTTGCTACGGTAAAATCGTAAGGAGGGAAAATAAATTTATTTGTCCATCCATCGTAAGGTTTCATGTGGCCATCGGTGCTTACGGTGCTTTCGATAGCCCTCATCACAGATGTTCCAACGGCACATACCTGACGATTTTCATCTTTCGCCTTATTTACAAAGGCAACCAGCTCCGGCGTCACCAACATCTGCTCCGAATCCATTTTATGTTTGGTAAGGTCCTCAACATCTATTTCGCGGAAATTACCCAATCCCGAATGAAGTGTCAAAAATCCGTACTCTATTCCTTTTATCTCCATACGCTTGAGCAACTCTCTGCTGAAATGGAAACCGGCTGCCGGAGCAACAACTGCACCTTCGTTTTTGGCAAAAATATTCTGATAGCGATCAACATCCTCGGGTTCTGCCGGACGGTTTATATACCGGGGAAGAGGGGTTTCTCCCAATTTATAGAGTGCATCTTTAAACTCTTCATGAGTCCCGTCAAATAAGAAACGTAACGTACGGCCTCTCGATGTCGTGTTGTCGATAACCTCTGCAACCATCGAATCATCTTCGCCGAAATATAACTTGTTACCGATCCGTATTTTCCGTGCCGGATCGACCAAGACATCCCACAAACGGTTCTCTTCATTCAACTCGCGCAACAAAAATACCTCGATCTTGGCTCCCGTCTTTTCTTTATTTCCATACAACCTTGCCGGGAATACCTTTGTATCGTTGAATACAAAAACATCTTTATCATCAAAATATTCGAGTATATCCTTGAATATACGATGTTCTATCTCACCGGTATTACGGTGTACAACCATCAAGCGCGATTCGTCCCTGTTTTTTGCAGGGTATTTGGCAATCTGGTCCTCGCTGAGTTTAAATTTGAATTGCGATAATTTCATTTTGTAATATTTTTTACTCTCCGGTAAGATTTCTTCTTTCCCAGAAAAAGATAATACAAACCCGGAAATTGCACCATTTTTTATTCTTCTGTCACAACAGCTTTTTCAATCAGTTCATCGATTTGGTCTACCTGAAGGCAATCTTCCAAACGAATATCCCCAATGCGGGTACGAACCAAACCGATCAAATGAGCCCCGCTCCCCAAAGCCTGACCAATATCCCGCGCCAAGGCGCGTATATAAGTTCCTTTGCTGCAAACAACCCTGATCTTTATCATATCAGAGCGGAACTCGAGCAACTCTATCTCATCTATAACAAGTTCTTTCGCTTTCAGTTCTACGTCAACCCCTTTACGTGCAAAATCATACGCCCTTCTTCCGTCGATCTTACAGGCTGAATACACGGGAGGAATCTGTTGTATCGAACCTACAAAACGCTTTAAAACCGATTCTACCTCTTCTCGAGTGATATGTTCTGTCGGATAAACCGCATCGATTTCGGTCTCCCGATCAAATGAAGGAGTCGTTGCTCCCAGTTGCAAAGTCGCAACATATTCTTTTGTCTGGTACTGAAAACTCTCTATCAATTTTGTCGCTTTCCCCGTGCAAATGATCATCACTCCGGAGGCCAGCGGATCGAGGGTTCCGGCATGCCCGACTTTTATTTTTTTTATTTTCAACTTTCTCGAAATCCTTGTGCGTATAATCTTTACCAACTTGAAAGATGTCCAGTACAAGGGTTTGTCGAAATAAAGAATTTCTCCTTCTAAAAAATTCATCAGCTTATTTCCAAATTATATCCCAACAACATCAGGATAATGATAATTCCGCCCACGATAATACGGTAATACCCGAATGCCTTGAATCCGTATTTCGTGACAAAACTGATAAAAAACTTAATCGCCAGCAAAGCAACGATAAACGCTACGACATTTCCTACGATCAACGCAAGCAGATTATCTTGCAATACTTGTGCCCCGTTTTCGGACGTCAGCAATTTCAACAATTTATAAACTGTGGCTGCAAACATCGTCGGGACAGCTAAAAAGAATGAAAATTCTGCAGCGTTCTTACGTGTCATTTTCTGCGCCATTCCTCCGACAATCGTCGCCATAGAACGGGATACGCCCGGGATCATGGCGATACACTGAAACAGCCCGATATTGAACGCTCGCTTGGGGGTTACGGTCTGGTCGGGCGAGGTTTTATTAAACCATTTATCGACAAACAGCATCACAATACCGCCAATAACCAGCATAACGGCAACAACCGTAACACTCTCGAGCATTTCGTCTATTTTGTCGCTGAACAACAGCCCGAAAAAGGCTGCGGGGAGAAAAGCGATGAAAAGTTTCCAATAAAAATCATATTTATATAAAAACCGCTTTCCATATATAGCCCATCGTGAGAGTCCTTCTTTTCCGGCAACAGCTTCCGGATCGAATATTTTGCAGGGATTTAACTTAAAGAACCGTTTCCAATATAACACAATAACCGATAAAATAGCTCCGAATTGTATGATGACCGTAAAAGCCTTTACAAAATCGCTACTGGGTACTCCCAATATATTTTGAGTTATAATCATGTGACCGGTAGAAGAAACCGGGAGAAATTCAGTCAATCCTTCTACAATAGCTATAATAATGGTTTGAAGCCAATTCAATTCTTCCATATATCACGAATTCTGTTTATTTCGATTTTTTCATAATTGCGTAAATCATAAACATGAATCCGGCAAAAGCGATACCCGGTGCCAATACAATGCGTCTGAAGCTAAAAATATCAGGGTTGTAATGTTCCGGGGTAGATCCGGGACCGGCCATCAAGGCAAATCCTAAAATAATCACGACAAAAGCGACTCCAATCAAAATTAAGTTCTGCTTTCCTAATGCAAAATCTTTTGTATCCATCTATATTTATATTTCTATGTATTTTTAAATATAATACAAATTATCTCTATCCATGCGGATATAGCGGTTCACGGCCAACCACGCCGAAACGGCAGTAAGCAAAATACCCAACAAGAGCACAATCGCAAATACCCGGAGGAGCGATCCGGTATCGATCAACGTATAGAGATTATCAAACTCGGACAGCAAATAGTAAGCACATCCGGAGAGTAAGGCCATCGCAATGAATGCTCCGATTATGCCGTTTACGATATTCGACACGATAAACGGTTTGCGGATAAATGCGGGGGTCGCACCCACCAACTTCATTGTATGTATTAGAAATCGTTTGGAATAGACACCTAAACGTATCGTATTGCTGATCAAGGCAAATGAGATAAGCATCAAAACAACGGCCAATCCCAAAAGCACAAAACTGATGCGTCGAATATTGTCATTGACCAATTGTATCAGGTCTTTTTGATAAACGATGTCGTCAATGGCAACCGTACCGGCCCTCAACGACTTTTCGATCCAGACAAGGCTGTCGGGATGTGCATAATCGGAACGGAGTTTTACTTCGATAGATGCCTGTAAAGGGTTAAAGCCCAACAAGTCTTTCGGATTCTCACCCAATTCGACTTCCAACTCTTTCAGTGCATCTTCTTGCGATATATACTGGGTCGCTCTCACATAAGGGGCTATGTCGAGTTTTTTCTGTAATTTCTTTATTTGAGGGTCTTTTACATTCTCCTTCAAAACGATAGAGAATCCCATATTTTCTTTCACATACATCGAAAGACGCGTTGCTAATATACCCATAAGAGCAATTATTCCCAAGATAAAAAGTACCAAGGAAATACTGATCGTCGAGGTTAAGCGTGCATTAAAGAACGTAATATGACGTCCAGGGTTCGATTCGCTCATTATTTTTATTTGCAATAATTCAAAAAAACAGCTTCGAAAAGCTCAGGAAAGAAATCCGGAAAACAGAGCATAAATGAAAAAGTACAGCGACATAGGTTTTCTCAGAAAAGCATTCTGAACATAAACGACAAAAGCCTCGACCTGACAGAAAATATATTAACTTTACTCTTTTTTCATCCTCTTATTTTCAGACTTCTGCGACACCTTAATTATAACTGAATAATATAAGTACGCTTTTACCCGAAATTTGAGGCAAAATAACAAATAATAAACGAATTAAGCGGTTATCGTTGTGTTTTTTTAACAAAATTCACCTCAACCGCTTCTTTTCAAATTGCGATCCGACAATATGACGGAAGAAAAAGAACCTCAGAACCACCAATACAACCGCCATTCAGGCAATTATATCCGATCGTAAAGGACCAACAGCGATTCGGGGCCCATATTGAATAGTAAGTCGAGAATACTGGCATCGGGAATAAAGCCCAGTTTCGAAGAAAATACTTGATAGTAAGGTTGTAGCCGAACTTTCTCTCCGATCTCTTTTTTGGGGTGTATCAACTCCCGAAAATCATCGACTTCGCTTCCTGTATAATCGGCATACTCTTGGCTGTAAACGATATCGGGGGTTATTTCGAGCAATCGGCATATCGTCTCTCGCAGCGACTCATTGAAATCGAATAAGAATGTCCCGGAATAATCTTTTTTAAAGAACGGGAATATATCATCTTGATAATATTCAAAAAACGGGGACGAACCATAGGCCGAAACAATTGCATTCCAGTGCATGTGTTGCCAGTTGTCGTGATCGGAAATGCGAATATCCCGGGTAAGGCATTTTGCCGTAGCGGGTTTTATGACCGGGATCGAAAGAGGTATCAAACCATTTGCACTGATTATATTGCAACGGTTACGATAGGTTTGTTTCACATAGTTACAACATCTTTCTATAATGACATGATCTCGGTTGCACAAAGTCTTATAATAAGAGACCGGAGCCAGATAAGCTGTTGAAAGACAAACAGAAGACATAATCAAAAAAGTTTAAAAATCCGCTCAAAACGGAACGCTTTATAAAAAGGCTTATCCGGATCAAAAGAGAGCCAAACCCGGCTTCCCTTGCCGATCAGGTGTGAATGGGGTAGAGCTCCGAAACGCCGGGAATCAAGCCCCATCTCTCTATTGTCGGCCAATACCCAATAATAGGGTTGGGAGAAACGATAGGAGAAAATTTCTTTTCCCTTTTCATAAATTTTCCCGTTGCGCACTTCGACCGATTTTCCCTCATACGCATTCATCAGGCGGGCTATAAATGCTGCATTCCGAGGCTCTACAAGCGTTGCTTTCCCGAACGGAGGGAGTATGATCTCGAAGTCATTGCGATCGAGATAAACCCCTTTCAACAAATCGGGTGACGAAAGCAAGCCTTTAATTCTGAAATAGTCGTATCGGGAAAGGAAATAGAGCTGTTTGTCTCCGATCTTCTCCGAAACGGGGTTGATCTTCAAATTAAAAAAGAGAGAATCCATTACCTCTTTGACCGAATCGGCACAAAAATAAGCGTCGATTGCACGCGGCGACTGGGAAACGATTTGTCCGTTAATGCGCAAAACTCCCTTTTGCAAACTTACCGTGTCGCCGGGAAAGCCGACGCACCGGGCAACGGTTATCTTCTTCCGGTCTACCGGAATATCTTTTTGCTTGTCCAAAGAGGGAATATTAAAGACAACAACATCGTTGCGTGCAGGAGATTTGCGAAAGAAATAAATTTCAGGAATCCCCAAAGAGAAATACGAACGGCATTGTATGCCGGGAATCGAATCATAAAAAAACGGTAACGAAATGGGTGTTTGGGGCAATCGCATTCCGTAACTGCTTTTCCAAACCCAAAGATAATCACCCGCCAACAAGGTATTCTCCATTTGATTGGGAGAGATACGAAACGATTCGGCACAGAAAGAACGCAGAAGCCACACCGACAATACAATTGCGACAATCAACTTCCACGGGAATTTCCTTTTTTGAGTTTTTTCGCCTGCCATAAAAGGTTTTTCAATCCTTTGTCACCCTCTTAAAGAAACGGTTGAAACGAATATGCCCGTCGAACCATCCGCGGTCTTTATCGATAGAGAGCCAAACAAACAAGGGTTTACCGACAATATGATCTTCGGGAACGAAACCCCAGCTGCGGCTATCGGCCGAATTGTCCCGATTATCGCCGAGCATCATATAATAATCCATCTTGAACCGATAGGTGTCGGTCTCTTTTCCGTTGATATATATCTTCCCGTCTTCTTTTACCTGTAAGTCGTTTCCTTCATAATTGCGGATCACCCGTTCATAAATGGGCAGATTATCGGGCGTGAGTTTCAACTCGGCACCTTTTTTCGGAATCCAGACAGGACCGTAATCGGCACGTGTCCATTTTTTATAGTAGCCCAACGGATAGGTATCTCCGCCGAAGTCTCCCGGTTCGGGAACGATTTTCGCAATGAATTTATAGCTTTTGAGTTTGTTCAACGCCTCTTGTGTAAGCGGAAGACGATAAACCGGATTGAATCCCATGTCGGCATTTCTCGGGAAACCCAAATATTCGAGCACATTGTCATAGCTGCGATCGCTGCTTATGAGAAAACGGTCATCTTCACTGACGTTCAACTCGCGAAAGTTCGACTCTCCCAACCGAATATCGGGACTGCTGGTCATTACATAATAATTCAGCTGCATTTCTTTGGGATTTTTCAAGGGCTTTCCGTCGATATAGACTTGATTATTACGTATTTTGAAATTGTCACCGGGCATTCCGATGCAACGTTTCACATAATTCTCGCGCCGATCGACCGGACGATAAACGATATCGCCGAAAACCGCTTTATTGTTATTTACCACTTCCCTGCCTTCATTGTAGCAAAGCGTATAATAGTCGGGATTTTGAACTTTCAACGCTACGGTATCGCCTGCCGGGAAATTAAATACGACAATGTCGTTTCGTTCTACTTGTCCCAACCCCTTCAGACGATGATAGGGCCATTGCGGCCACTCGATATAAGATTTGGTATTGATCACGGGCATGGTATGCTGGGCCAATGGGAACGACAAGGGTGTATTGGGTACCCGAGGACCGAAACTCAACTTGCTGACAAACAAATAGTCGCCGACCAAAAGAGTCTTTTCGAGAGAAGAGGACGGAATTTTGTAGTTTTGAAAGAAAAAGGTGTTGATCAAATAGACGGCCACCAATGCATACAGAATGGCATCGACCCACTCCATGGTCTTGCGAACCGATTTATTTTTTGATTTCTTCCAAAACGTCCATGGCACAAATCGTGTGATATATATGTCCAATAGAAGCAATAAACCCGGTAAAATATAGTAATTATCGAGCCATATTGCAAAAGCGATATAAGCAATACAGGCTATCGAAAAACGTATCCACCGGCTTTTGCGTATCCCGGAAAAACGACTTTTTTTCTGAACGGTTTCTTCTGACGGTATGTTTGTTTTTTCTTCCATTTCAACTTGCTTATTTATAGTGTCTTATCTTAAAATTTAAGCATATCCTGCATGGTCAGAAATCCTTTTTTCCCACAGGTAAATTCTGCGGCGACAACAGCGCCCAAAGCAAATCCCATACGACTTTTTGCATCATGGGTAATGCTGATCGTATCGACATCCGATTCATAAATAATCGTATGTATTCCGGGAACTTCGCCTTCTCTTATCGAACGTATCCCGACCTCATTCGCAGCCGGCTCTTTTCCCTCGACCCATTTGTCTTTGCGATCGATATTATCGATCAACCCTTCGGCCAAAGTAATGGCCGTGCCGCTGGGAGCATCGAGTTTATGAATATGGTGCGTCTCTACCATTCTCACATCGTAGGCCGGAAAACCGTTCATGATTTTTGCCAGATATTTATTGAGTGCGAAAAATATATTTACCCCCAAACTAAAGTTCGAAGCATAGAAAAAGGTGTGACCGACTTCGCAAGCGGCCTTGATTTCGGGCAAATGTTCGAGCCAACCCGTCGTCCCCGAAACGACAGGAACCCCAGCGGCAAAAGCCTTCCGATAATTATCCATTGCAACTGCCGGCATAGAAAATTCTATGGCTACGTCTGCACTTTTGAATGCATCGGAAGCAAAATCCTCCTGATTATCTACATCTATGATAGATACTATTTCATGCCCTCGCTGAAGAGCTATTTGTTCTATGGCATGACCCATTTTCCCGTAACCGATTAACGCAATTTTCATTGTTGTCTTTCTGTTTTAAAACATCTTATAAATGACCCGGTTTTTGCCGGATATTCTTTAACTTGCAAATATAATAAATTCAATCTGAAATTTCGATTTTAAAGATTTTTTCCGAAAATCGACGATCTCCGGATAATCTTTTGAACCTCAAAATCATGATTCAATGGAAACTTTATTATATTATGTTTGGGAACACCGGCTTTTTGACACCGGTGACCTCTCGACAACAAAAGGCGAAAAAATAGAAGTTATCGATCCGGGACATCGAAACGGCGACTCCGGCCCGGACTTTTTTAATGCCAAAATACGCATAGGAGAAAAAATATGGGCGGGAAATGTCGAAATACATAAAAATGCTTCTGACTGGAAACATCATCATCATGATCAGGATAAATCTTATGATTCGGTTATCTTGCATGTCATAGAAAATAACGATGCCGAGGCATTGCGCTCTACGGGAGAAACCGTTCCTCAACTCATCATCCGGTATCCGGATACGATCAAAAATGATTATAAATTATTAATCGATCAAGACAGTTTTCTGCCTTGCGGAGATCTCTTGCACGAATTGCCTCCCCTTCTCCTGACCGACTGGGTAACATCTTTGGCAATGGAACGTCTCCAAGATAAAACCCGGCGAATATGCGACTGGTTAGATTCTTACAGAGGGAATTGGGAAGAGGTATGCTACGTCACATTATCCCGAAGTTTGGGCTTCGGGACCAATAGCGATGCTTTCGAACGGCTGGCCCGCAGCCTGCCTTTACTCTTTATGCAAAAACATGCCGATTCGCTGTTTCAAGTCGAGGCTTTTCTGTTCGGACAAGCCGGACTGCTCGACCCGGGACATTTTCCCAACGACGCTTATTACCAAAGAATGGTAAACGAATATGCTTTTTTGAAAAACAAATTCGGACTTTCACCTTTAGATCCCGGGTGCTGGAAGTTTGCTCGGCTTCGTCCGGCCAATTTTCCTCATCAACGAATAGCATTGCTGGCGCAGTTTATTCATGAAGGCTTTTCATTATTCACCCAAATACGTGAGGCAAAAGATGAAAAATCTTTGCGCCGATTATTTGACATTTATCTAAACGGATACTGGGATACACACTACTCTTTCGGCCATCCCTCAACTCCGGTTTCCAAGGCTTTGGGTAAAAATGCCGTGGACATTTTACTGATCAATACCGTGGCTCCCCTGCTGTATGCCTACGGAATAAAAACCGGAAACGAAACCTATAACGATCGGGCTTTAGAACTGTTGGAGAGTATAAAACCCGAACAAAACCGGATCGTACGTTATTTTTCTCAAACAGGAATAAAACCCCAAAATGCCCTCGACAGTCAAGCCCTGATACAATTACACAAGGCTTATTGTATCCCCAAGAAATGCCTTTATTGCCGGATAGGGCACAAATTGTTGTCTCGCAACTGCAAATA
>CASFRL010000133.1 GCA_949297285.1 uncultured Bacteroidales bacterium | reverse complement strand
CAAGCAATCGGGATAACTGGATTATCACTCCTGCCGGTACAGGATATTTCATCCCCAAAGGGAATGATCCCATTGTACTAAAATATGGAGAACAGACCACACCCAGCCAGAGCGGAGCAGACTATGCTGCCCCGACAGGGAAATCGGTAGCCGCAAAAGCATATATCGACCATGGCGTAAAACCTTTTGATGCAAATGACATTTTTATTGTTGTCCCGGCGGCTACGACAACAAAAATGACCGATCTCTCTCAAAAAACACAAAACAACGGGAACGAACTGTTCCGGGTCGAAGAGCAATCGAGCACACTTCACGCCATTACATATTTTCCGGAAAACACTACCGCTTATGCGTTTTATGACGCGGCCAGCGATTTAGATTTCGGGATTGTAAAAGCGACAACGTTCAGGCATCTGCTAATGGTATATCGGAATGAAGACAAAAACCGATATAAATTTGCAGTCTGCAATCCAGATTTATGCCCGGAAGATGACGACGATTATAAATGGAAATCTACGCCCAGTTTCACAACTCTTACAATAAACGGTATTTGGAATCTGGTCGATCCGGTCGATAAGGTTACAATCAGAACCAATGATCAAAATGAGACCCTGATCGATGTAACCATGCATGATGGAGAACCTGTCTATTTCGAGTTGAAGGCACCCAACGACACCGGATTGAGAGATAACAATCGCGAAAATAATATCAGAAGCCGAAAGTGTATCGACGGGGTACAACTAATATTTGACCGTCAGGCTCATACTCTAACCCATGTCAAAGTAATATCGATAGACGGTAAAGTATTATTTGATTCTTCATTTTCCGGAGAACAATTAGAATACTTCATACCGAATTCTTCATTTATAAAAGGTGCAAATATCATTCGTGTCGTACGTGAAGGAGAGATAAAGACCTTAAAACTTTTATTTTAATTATTAATGACAGAGTTTCGTATCACTTAAAAAAATATTTCAATATGAGACATTGTTTGCTTATTATAACAGCCATTCTATATACCAGTCTTCCTATGCTGGGACAACCGTTAAAAATCGATATGCAATCGACCGCTAAAGGGAGTTTTTCGGTACAAGCATATCAAACAGATATGGGTGGTGGTGGTTACATCGTCGGCATCATACAAGATGTTACTCACCCGGAAATATTATATGCCCGTTCGGATGTTGCGGGCGTTTTTAAAAGTATAAATGGAGGGAAATCCTGGATACCTCGTAATGGAGGTCTTGATAAAATGTCTGATCATTATTGTCATTCTTTGGTTTTAGATCCTTTTGATAATCAGTCTTTGCTACGGGCTTCAGGGGATGTCCGGGATTTTCATTTTGTCGGGAGAATACACCGTTCTACCAATGGGGGAAAAAGCTGGTACTTGGTAAAAGACGGATTGGATTATTATGGAAATGGCCCTACTCGACAATTTGGAGAATTACTCTGCTATAATCCGGACAAAAAAGGAGAAGTGGCTGCCGGTACTTATTCTAAAGGTATCTGGATCAGTAAAGATAGTGGAGAATCTTGGAAGTATTCGGGTCTTTCAGGCGATCGTATCTCTTGCGTAAAATATTTTAATAACCGCATTTATGTAGGAACTATTTCTGATCAAGCCATGTTCAAGGGTGAACCGATAAAGGAAAAGATAAAGAGAAAACTCGAAGAACTTCAAGACTTTCCCAGAAATAAACCCGGCAGATTATACATGTCGGATGATGGCGGAAAACATTGGCAGATAGTTTTTGAAAGAGATGATATTGCCTTGTATGAACTGGTAATTGCCGACAACGGAAACACCATATTGTTTGCTTCTCAGCAAGGTGTATATCGCAGTTGTGACGCAGGGCACACTTTTACCAGAATAGAAGAATTACCGCATAAGTTAAAATACCGTACTTTGGTGCAATCGGTACAAAATCCCGATATTTTTTATGCTGCCGAAGAATTTCCGACCCAATATCCGGTAACGATTTATAAGTCTGAGGACAAAGGCTTGTCTTGGTATCCCCTCAGTCCCAATTGCAAACCGGAAAATATGTTCGAATTTCCGGAAGAGTGGCACGGCCGCAAACCTGAGAAAATAGGAAGCGCCATATCCCACATTTTACCGGATTGCAAGGATCCCGACAAACTATACATTGGCAACTGGTGGGGAGTGACCATAACTTATGACGGCGGGAAAAATTATTATGGGCATCAATTTAAAGGAATAGGAATAATCTGCTGCGAGACACTGGTAAAACACCCTACCCGAGAGGGTATATGGGCTTGCGGAGTATGCGACCACGCTCCTGCCCTGTCGTTCGACGACAGCGACTCCTATAATATGGCTCCTATAACAGCCGGCCCCGGCAGAACCGTGAGTTTTTCTATGCACAATCCCGATCTTATGTTATTTGCCGCTCAACGTAAAGGGCAATATATGCATCTGTTTAAAAGCGAAGATTTAGGGAAAACCGGCTATATCGTCTGGGACAAAAAAGGAAAAAACTTTATACAAGACATCAAAGAAGACCCATTGGTAACCGGGCGTTTCTGGGCTTATATGGAAGGGAATATCGTAGCGGAAAACAAAGATGAAGATTCTGCCGGTATTTATGTCAGCAATGACTGCGGTGAAAATTGGGAAAAGGTCAGCAATCCCTGCTGGGGAGAGATAAAAACCCTTCCGGCCGAGGAATTTCTGGTCGATAAAGACCTGACTCCTATCGTTAATTACCAGCATAAGAATGGCTGCGGAACCGGACAGATGATTGCGCTTGATCCTCTCAAAAAAGACATGATTTATGTAGGAGAATGGACAGAAGGTATTTTCAGAAGCGATGATGCCGGTAAGCATTGGACCAAAATAAGCAAAAAACTGCCGTTCGATAAAGATAAAAATTCGGTTTTATCTTTGGTATATGCCGATCCGTACCGAAGCGGGGTGATATATGCCGGTTTCTGGAACGGAGGGTTATGGAAAAGTGATGACTACGGATCGACATGGAAGCGGATAAAACCTTCGGGAAAGAAAAAATATAATGCCAACTCCTTGTCGATAAGCCGGGATGAGAATGGTCGGGAATTAATGGCTTTGGCCTGTTCGAACCATCCTCTCGGCGACACTCCGGCGCAACTCCTCATCAGTACCGACCAAGGGGAAACATGGACAGACATTTATGATCCTTCGCTCGGTTGTTTACGTTGGATCTCCGTAGTTTCCGATGCAAAAAAACAACGGATACATGCGGCAACAGCCGGAAGCGGTATCTTTTATTTCGATATTAAAAATAAAAACTAATCTGCCTATTTCCTAAAGAGATATCAATAACATTCGAAACACATAAATCTTTATCACAACCATGTTTCCAATCTATAAAAAAATAGTTATCACACTTATTTCTGTCATCGCAGTTTCAATTTTAAACGCTCAAAAATTCGAACCGTATGAAAAAATACTGAAATTGGATTTCGACAACTTGAACAAGCAGGCAATGGCTGAATATCTTGTCCCGATCAGACCGGGAAACCATTCGACACCGTTCTGGAATCAATATGCCAAAGCTTTTATTTATGCGCCAAGTTTTGAGTTTGCTCCATATAAAAAAGCATCGTATTACATTTATACGGT
The DNA here is from genome assembly GCA_949297285.1 of uncultured Bacteroidales bacterium. Taxonomy (GTDB): domain Bacteria; phylum Bacteroidota; class Bacteroidia; order Bacteroidales; family Coprobacteraceae; genus Coprobacter. Next base: position 1,399 of record CASFRL010000133.1, on the reverse strand, counting down.
CAACGATACCATAAGTTTCAGAACCGATTCGATCACCTGCCCGCTGTCTGAGGTATGGGATAAAATTCCGGTAGGCAAGAATGAGTTGATTGTAAAATCTTTCGATAAAAAAGGCAAGTATCTGGGTGAAGCCGGGAGACGCAGTTTCGAGAAAAAATATCCGTTTACCGGACCTTATGTCCAAAATGTCCGTACTTATAAAGAAGCTGCGCTAAAAGGGTTGTTCTATTTTTGCCACCAACCCTATTTTACACATTGGCTTACCTCTCAAGAACCCGATATGAGTTACATCCACAATGCTTATCCCTGCAAGATCGTAGGCGCTACCATATCGGTTGCCGTAATGATAGCCCGATTAAATCCCGAATTCAGGGACAAAGCAATAAAGATCGCTCAAAATGCGGCACAATTCTTGATTGACAACAGCCGCCCGGCAGATGCTCCTCTGGCATTTTTCCCACCGACCTATTATGGGAAAGAGTTGACCGCAAGGAAGGAAGAAAATATCGGTAAGGCAATGATGATGGAGGCGGTTTATGTTGCCGATGCTTTTCTTGACTTGTATGATCTGACTCACGAGAAAAAATATCTTGACCATGCATTGGGTATATGTGAAACTTATTTAAAAACGCAATCAGAAGAGGGCTCATGGCCGGTAAAAGTCGATTACGAAAGCGGCGCTCCTGTCAATGAGGCCAAAGCAATACCTACATCGCTGATCTCTCTTTTCGACCGTCTAAAAGAGGCCGGTTATACACAATTCCAAAGGGCACGAGAAAAGGCATTCAATTACATAAAAGAGGGAATATTCCCGGTTTATGACTGGCATGGTCAGTTTGAAGATATGACAGTTTTTATCCATCGTTATGAAAATATGACCAACTGCACAGCTGCCCCATATGCCGAACTGTTACTGAAAGATAAAGAATCTACCTCTCAAGATATTGATGATGCATTAGAATTGATCCGTTTTTGTGAAGACCAGTTTACAATTTGGAATGTCGAACCAAATAAGAACGGGATTCATCCCATCGGTACTCCCTGTGTCTTTGAACAATATCATTATCAGACTCCAGTAGATGACAGTGCCTGTAACATGATCAATGCCTTTATGGCTGCATATGACAAGACAAAAGATCCTTTATTATTGGCCAAAGCCATCAGTCTCACCAACACGATAACGGTTTGGCAAGATGCCTCTTCGGGTTTTCTGGCTACATTGTGGATGGTAAGACCCGGAAAAAGTTTTTGGATGAACTGTACTTATAAATCTGTGAAAACCTTGCTTTTCATGGACGAATATCTGAATCAGTTGATCGAATCGGAGAACGAGTAAAGGGCCGAATAACCGGTAAAGATTTTGCATAAATAAAATTCAATATGGTATTCAGATATATTC
>CASFRL010000132.1 GCA_949297285.1 uncultured Bacteroidales bacterium | reverse complement strand
ACTCTCTTGTCGAATAAGACACGTGATACTTTTCGTTGAATAATGCGTAATGCCAAACCTTCTACAATCGCAGATTTTCCGACTCCCGGTTCTCCGATTAAGACAGGATTATTCTTTTTACGTCTACTTAAAACCTGAGCTAACCGTTCGATCTCTTTTTCCCGGCCTACGACAGGGTCCAAGCGGTTTTCTTCGGCCGCTTTTGTCATGTCTGTCCCGAAATTATCAAGTACCGGCGTATCTGTCGAAGTCTTTCCGGGATAAGCTGTCGTTTTTTGCTGTTCGTTCTTATACCGCCTTTCGTCTTCGAGATCATCCTCGTCATCGTCTGCAAATTCGGCCCCCATCAACGGACTTTCAGAAGGTTTCGATTTTTTAAAATATTCTATAACATCCTGATACGTTACATCACATTCATTTAAAGAACGGGTTGCTGCCGTATCGGTATCTTTCAATATCGCCAATAAAAGATGTTCGGTATCGGTCATTTCGCTTTTTAATATACGAGCCTCTAAGATGCTCATTTTTAAAACTTTGTCCGTGCTTTTACTGATTGTAATTTCGTCTCCGGCATTTATGTGGTCATTTGATAATCTTAAATCTTTTTCAACGGAAGCTTTCAGCTCGGGTAATCGGACTCCGAAATGACGTAAAGCCTCGATTGCTTTACCTGAACCATCTCTTAAAATTCCCAGCAAAAGATGTTCCGGACCGATAAACGAGTTTTGTAAACGTTCGGCTTCTTCTCGGCTATATCCAAGGACATCTTTAACTCTTTGAGAAAAGTTTCTTTCCATGTAATTAATCTTCCTTTCTTCTTTTATTATCATTCGCAAAAATACGATAAATCTCTATAAACACTATTTTTATTATAGATAAATACAAATAGCATGCCATTTTTTGCGTTTTTTTATATTCTCAAGTGTATAAAAAAAATAGTAGATAAAAGATCTATTTCAAAATTACAAAATTAGAGATTTTCATCGATTATTTACGGCAGAAAAAATTTTTCTAATCGGGAAGAATGTTGTAATTTAGTGCAGTTTTTCTAAACAAGTAAATGTATTTAACCAATCTTTAAAAAATGATTGATCAAGAGGATAGAATTTTAAAAATTAACATTGAAAACGAGATGAAAAAATCATACATCGATTATTCGATGTCTGTGATTGTCGCTCGTGCTCTTCCCGATGTGAGAGATGGATTTAAACCTGTACACCGACGTGTATTATTTGGAATGAATGAACTCGGGAATACGTCAAATAAACCGTATAAAAAGTCTGCCAGAATTGTTGGTGAAGTATTAGGAAAATATCACCCTCATGGAGATTCTTCTGTATATTATGCAATGGTGCGTATGGCTCAGGAATGGTCACTTCGTTATCCATTGGTAGATGGACAGGGAAATTTCGGATCTGTCGATGGTGACAGTCCGGCTGCTATGCGTTATACGGAAGCCCGTTTGTCGAAACTGGCGGAAGAGATGTTACAAGATATTGATAAGGAAACCGTCGATTTTCAAAATAATTTTGATGATACGTTGAGAGAACCTCAGGTTTTACCTACTCGTATCCCTAATTTGTTGGTAAACGGTGCTTCTGGTATTGCTGTGGGTATGGCAACCAATATGCCGCCGCATAATTTGACCGAAGTTATTGATGCTACTGTCGCTTTGATCGACAATAGAGAGATGGAAATCTCTGATTTGATGCATTATGTTAAGGCTCCTGATTTCCCTACCGGAGGGTATATATATGGATATTCTGGAGTAAAAGAGTCTTTTGAGACCGGTCGAGGACGTATTATAATTCGTGCTAAAGCTGAAATCGAGACGGAAGGGAATAAGGAAAAAATTGTAATTACCGAGATCCCGTATCTGGTTAATAAAGCAGAATTAATTAAGAATATTGCCGATCTCGTAGAAGAGAAAAAATTGGATGGCATATCGAATATTAATGACGAGTCGGACCGTTCTGGAATGCGGATTGTTATTGATGTTAAGAAAGACGCCAATTCAAGTGTAGTTCTTAATAAATTGTATAAACTGACTGCACTGCAATCGTCTTTTAGCGTTAATAATATTGCGTTGGTAAAAGGGCGTCCTCAGACGCTTAATTTGAAGCAGTTGATCGAGGCTTTTATCGACCATCGTCATGAAGTTGTTATTCGTCGTACGCAATTTGAACTGAGAGAAGCGGAGAAAAAAGCCCATATTCTTGAAGGTCTTATTATTGCTTGTGATCATATCGATGAGGTAATCCAGATCATACGTTCTTCGAAGAACCCGGATGAAGCTCGTGAACGTTTGATAGAACGCTTTGGGCTTACAGATGTGCAATCGAGAGCCATTGTCGATATGCGTTTACGCCAATTGACCGGATTGGAGCAAGACAAACTGCGTGAAGAGTATAAATCTATTATGGATTTGATCGCATATTACAATCGTATTTTGTCGGATGATTCGGTTTGTATGCAGGTAGTCAAAGATGAATTGATAGAAATCAAAGAGAAATATGGTGATGAACGTAAGACCGAAATTATTTATGCATCAGAAGAATTCAATGCAGAAGATTTCTATGCTGACGACGAAATGATCATTACCATTTCTCATTTGGGATATATCAAACGTACGCCTCTTTCTGAATTCCGAGCTCAAAACCGAGGCGGAGTAGGAGCAAAGGGTAGCGAAACACGTGAAGAGGATTTTATTGAATATATTTATCCGGCTTCAATGCATAATTATATGCTTTTCTTTACGCAAAAGGGAAAATGCTATTGGTTGAAAGTTTATGAAATACCGGAAGGAGCCAAAAACTCTAAAGGCCGTGCCATTCAAAATATGTTGAATATCGATGCCGATGATAAAGTCAATGCCTTTATTCGAGTTAAACAATTGCAAGACCCGGAATATAATATGTCTCACAATTTATTATTCTGTACACGTAAAGGTGTGATTAAGAAGACGAAATTAGAGGCATATTCTCGCCCGCGGCAAAATGGCGTCAATGCAATTACCATACGTGAGGATGATCAAGTAATTCAAGTACGGTTGACTACCGGAGATAGCCAGATTATTTTAGCCAATAAACATGGTCGTGCAATACGCTTCCATGAAAGTGCCGTTCGGGAAATGGGTCGTACAGCAACCGGTGTACGCGGTATGACTCTTGACGAGACCGGAGATGATGAAGTTATCGGAATGGTTTGTATTAAAGATCCTGAAAAAGAAACCATAATGGTTGTTTCTGAACAAGGGTATGGAAAACGTTCTGAAATAGAAGATTATCGAATTACAAACCGTGGCGGTAAAGGAGTAAAAACTTTGAATATTACAGAGAAAACGGGATGTCTGGTCGCTATTAAGAGTGTTACGGATGAAAATGATTTGGTCATCATTAATAAGTCGGGTATTACTTTGAGAATGAAAGTATCCGATGTCAGGGTTATGGGGCGTGCAACACAAGGTGTCCGTCTGATTAATCTTGAAAAACGTAATGATGAGATAGCTTCTGTATGTAAAGTCTTATCAGAAACCGAGCCTGATTCTTCTGACTCGGGAAATACCGATCTATCATCCGATATGAGTGAGGTCGAAACCTCTGAAACAACAGAATAAATAATATACTTTTAATCCTAAAATATAAAAAAAATGAAAAAGGTTCTATTGACAGCGGGTATATGCCTATTAGCCGGAAACATTTTTGCTCAGATGAAAAATGTAAATGCGGCATTTAATGAAGCGAAAATGCCGAACCCTAATTTTAAGGAGGCACGAAAAGCTATTGATGAGGCTTTAAATAATCCGGCGACAAAAGATCTTGCCAAAACTTGGTATGTTGCCGGTTTTATTGAAAATAAGAGTTTTGAAGGTGACTATAATAAAACTCTTATAAAACAAGAAGTGAAAGAGAAAGATATGTATAATGCTTTGTTGAGTTGTTATGAAAAGTATTTGGTGGCAGCAAAGTTGGATACAATGCCGAATGAAAAAGGTAAAGTGAAACCGAGATATATAAAGGACATTAAAAATACGCTTAAAAATAATCAACCTCATTTTTGGAGTGCAGGAGCATATTTCTATAATGAGAAAGATTATAAAAAGGCTTATGACTTATGGAAAATATACCAAGATATTCCTAAGTTGAATTTCATGGCTAAGGAGACACTGAATGCCACAGACAGTTCTTATATGCAAATCAGATATTATGCTGCATTAGCTGCATTCCAGACCAAAGATAATAAACTTGCTATTGAGGCTTTGAATGAAGCTAAAAAAGATAATTATGAGATTCAAGATATCTACTATTATTTGGTTTATGCATATAGTCAAGAAAAAGATACTGTAAATCAAATGAACACTTTGAAAGAGGCCGTAGAGGTTTTGGGTGAAAAAGCGAATGATCCCAAATATCAATTTATGTCTCAGTTGATTAATTTATGTATTTATACAGGAAAAGGAGATGATGCCATTGCTTATCTGAAGAAATCATTGGAAACAAATCCGAATATTGCTGAATACTGGAAAGTTTTAGCTGTTTTATATTATGAAAATAAGAAGGATGAAGCAAATGCCATTCAGTGTCTGGAAAAAGCAATATCGGTAAATCCGGATTATGCCGATGCTTATGGCGAATTGGGTCGTATTTATTTTAACAAGGCTGTAACAGCAAGCAATGAAGCCAGTCTGCTCAAGAGTGATGAAGAGTATAAGAAGATGAGAGACGAAGTGGTATTGGTTGCATATAAGAAGGCTCTTCCGTATTACGAAAAGGCTCATTCAATGAAACCTGATGTAAATGAGTATATGATTGCTTTGCGAGGCATTTATTATAACTTGGGAGATGAAGCAAATCTGAAAAAAATAGAAGCAGAAATGGATGCAGCTTCAAAATAATTGAATAAGACTTTGTAAATATAAAAACAGGGTAGTATTTTTTACTACCCTGTTTTATTTTATTTATGGTAGGTTTATTTCCGGCATTTGCAATAAGGTGGCATTGGGGAAATGCTCACGCATATATCTTTCGATTATTTCTAAAGAATCTTGAGTAATGACTTCATCTGTATGTGGTGAGAGATTATATATGACCGAATGTAATTCCATATTTCGGCTTTTTATAGCTTCAAGGCTTAAAAATGTGTGATTGATACTGCCCAATCTTCCGGATGTCACTAATATTACAGGATAATTTTGTCGGGCGATATAATCGATCGTCAACAACTTTGGCGTGAGAGGAACCATAAGCCCACCTGCGCCTTCCAGTAAAACCACATCATATTTGTTTTTTAGAATTGTGCTGGAACGGGTTATTGCATCGATATCCAGTTCCTTTTTATCGATTTTTGCTGCAAGGTGCGGAGATGCCGGATATGTGAATATTACAGGAGCCGTTATTCCGGAAATATCTTCCGGCAGATAATCAATGTTCATTATTTTTCTATGAAGATCAATATCTTCTGAATACCCTTTGTTACCGGTTTGCACCAGTTTTTGTGTAATAACCGATCTTCCTTGTTTTAATAATTGTTGGGCAAGCCATCCGGTTGCTATCGATTTTCCGATATTCGTATCGATGCCACTGACAAAATAAATTCCGTTCATATTATTTGTTTTTTCTTTTTTGTGCTATTATATAAATAGGATGATATGTTAATGATAAGCCATTGTTTGAATTGAATAATTTGCTGTATTGGTTTGTAAAATTCATTAAGTCTGCTTTCGTCCATCTGTTAGCGACGATACCATTAATTCCAGATTGTTTCATGTGTAATAAAATATCTTTCGGTGATGAAAAATAGAGTGTCTTGATATCTTCTTTTATTTCAATGATATGAAAAGTAGAAGAGAAGATTTGTTCTAAATCTGATTTCTTGTAATAGGACAGCCCTGTACCCGTAATTTCTCTTATTTCCATAAAGTTTTTCTCTCCGAATGTGGAAATTGCTAATAATCCTTTTTCCGCGAGATTTTGATCTATTTTTTTTAAAAATAGGGGTAAATCGGTAAGCCATTGAATTGAAGAAGAACCGGTTATTAGATCATATTTTTCTGGAAATACGATCGACTCCATATCTCCCGGAATAAACTTTATTCCGTCAGGGATGTGCGAGATGACTTCCGGACATAAATCGTTTGCCGTAATGATTTCCGGATAAAAATGAGTACAGAGAAATCGAGTGAGGAATCCCGTTCCGCAACCTATTTCTAAAATAGATGAGACAGGGCGTTTTATATATGCAGATAACGATTTATACAGTTTCTTTGCTATCTGCTGTTGTATATAGGCCTCATGCTCATACGTCGGAATGGCCTTTGTAAATGCGCTTTTAATTCGTTGTTTATCGATCAACATATTTATTGAAATCTAAAAAATGGGCTTCATCTACAATTTCGTATTTTGTGTTTTCCCATGCTTTCTTTTGATTTTCGGGTTGAAAAATAAGATCTCGAGAACCAATTATCGCTTTGTCCCAATGGAATGTAGGAACACTGCTTTTCCGTATATTTAATTGTATGGATATTAGTTCGCTTTTTAAACTTTCGATAGATCTGTGTGAAGCGTTATTTTCAAAAAGTTCGAATCCTATTTTGTCTCCGCACATTCGTTTATTGAATTTTAATAAGCTTTGTTCACTTAACGAGTCGATCGTTTTTTGAAAAATAGCCGGATTTATTCCTTTTTGAGCTTCGATGGGGAATATCGTACCGTTTATTGCAATTCTTTTCCGGATAGGCAAATCGCAATTTTGCAAGACGTATGATGCTGCCCATACCCCCATAGACCATCCATATACATCGATCACTTCATAGTTCTCATATTGAGATTTCTCAAAGGTCATATCCGTATAATCGAAACAAATGCTGGTATCGTAATCCTTCTGAACGATACACAATGTATTTTCGTCCATACCCCAACCCGAGAAAAACAGAATTAAAGATTTGTTGTCGTTATGCTTTACAAAATATTGCTTCATTGTATCGATAGGGTTTTAATGCAGTTGATCAATTTGAGAATATCCTCGACACTACAATTTGCCGTTAAAGAAATTCTTATTCTTGCCGTTCCTTCGGGTACGGTCGGCGGACGTACGGGAAGTACATAGAATCCTTGTTTCTGAATCTCTTTTGCTACATCATATGCTGCACTTGAAGAACCTGTCACATACGGGACAATATGGCTATTGCTCTGTATGTTAATTTTTTGTGGAGGAAGTTCTTCCCTTAATAAATCGGATATTCTTTTTAGATGACTGCGCCTGTCATTCATCATCACGGCTTTGTTTAGGGTAAAGAGTGTCCATTTGAGATTGATCGGGGGCAAGGCTGTTGTAAAGATAAATGTTCTCATTGTGTTGACAAGATATTCGCGTACGATTTTGTTACACACCAAGTAAGCCCCGCATGATCCTAATGCTTTGCCGAATGTCCCGATCAAGAAATCGATGTGCTCGATTACGTTTTGTTCTTCGCAGCATCCCAATCCATGCATTCCTCGTACCCCGATTGCATGGGCTTCATCGACATAAAGCATGATACCCGGATATTGTTGCTTGAATTTGACCAATGTTTGCAGGTCAGCTTCATCACCATCCATACTGAAAATACTTTCTGTAACTATGATTATCCGGTCGTATTTGTTTTCTGCCTGTTGAATCAACCGTTCAAGTTGTTGATAATCATTGTGCTTGAATCGGATACATTTTGCAGCACTAAGACGTATGCCATCAATAATACTTGCATGGACTAATTTATCGGCAAGTATCAGCGACCGATTTGTCGTAACTGCCGGAAGTATTCCGGTATTGGCATGATAACCACTATTAAATACCAAAGCAGCCTCAGTATGAAATAATTCGGATAGCCTATTTTCCAAGGCAATATGGGCCTCATAATTCCCTGTTTGCAGTCTTGATGAAGAAGCCGAAAAATGAAAATCTTCTTGTTTTAGACTTTCTAAAAACTCACTACATAGTTCTCGGTCTGTCGCAATACCCAGATAGTCGTTAGATGCCAAATTTATGTATTCATTATTCTCTACAATGATTCGGCTCCCGTTATTATATAGACATTGTAATGCCCTTAAATTTCCGAGTTTTTTTATCTCATTCAGTTTATCTTCAAAATATCTATTTTCCATTATTATTGTTGGCTGACTACATTTAGTAGAGCTGTGGTTAGTTGAGATAGTTGTGCTTGTTTTATGATATACGGAGGCATGGTATATACCAGTTTCCCGAAAGGTCTGATCCATATACCTTGTTCGACAAATTGTTGTTGAATTTTTGCCATATTTACAGCTTCTTTCATCTCAATTACGCCGATAGCCCCCAATACTCTTACATCTTCTACTTGTGGGAACTTTTTGGCTGGAGAAAGTTCATGACGTAATTGAGTTTCTATGTTTTTTACATGAGTTTCCCAATCGCTTTTCAATAATAGGTTGATTGAAGAGAGCGAGATGGCACAGGCTAAAGGGTTTCCCATAAAAGTCGGACCGTGCATAAAGACTCCTGGCTCTCCGGTTGATATTGTATCGGCTACATGATCTGTTGTCAATACGGCGGCCATGGTAAGGTATCCGCCGGTTAGAGCCTTACCTATGCACATAATATCCGGTGTGACATTTGCGTGTTCGCAGGCAAATAATTTCCCGGTACGGCCAAATCCGGTAGCTATTTCGTCAAATATCAATAATAAACCGTATTGATCGCAGAGTTTTTTTGCTTCTCTCAAATATTGAGGGTGGTAAAATTTCATCCCTCCGGCACCTTGTACAATTGGTTCTAAAATCAATGCTGCAATTTCCTCATGATGAGTTTCGATGCATTCTTTTAATGGCTTTATGCAGTTTTCGTCCCATTCGTCATGAAAACGGCAATTGGGAGATGGTACAAAATATCGATGGGGAAGCGATTCTCCGAAGATTGTATGCATACCTGTTACCGGATCGCATACAGACATGGCATTCCATGTGTCACCATGATATCCCGAACGGATAGTCACGAAATTTGTTTTTTTATTTTTCCCTTGTGCCGACCAGTATTGTATGGCCATCTTGAGCGCTACTTCGACCGCAACAGAACCAGAATCGCAATAAAATATTTTTTGCAGTTCTCGGGGAACCAGTGTTAATAATTTTTCGCCCAATTCGATTGCCGGACGATGAGTCAACCCACCGAACATGATATGAGACATTTTCGATAACTGATCTTCGGCGGCTTTGTTCAATATCGGGTGATTATACCCATGTATGGCTGCCCACCAAGAGGACATACCGTCGATAAGTCTTTTCCCGTTCTTTAGATGTATATATACCCCTTCAGCTCGTTCGACTTCGTATACCGGTATCGGGTTGGTTGTCGATGTATAGGGGTGCCATAAATGATTTCTGTCGAAATTATTCGTTTCCATGGTCAATCAATAGAGTATCCGCAATGAGTAATTAATTTTTTATCTTCTTCAACTTTTGATCCGACAGTTGTCAGCATATCTCCCACAATAGCCGAATTGATTCCCGATCTCAATGCTTTTTCCAGTGTGTTTTGAGAGAGTTGAGCCCTTCCTCCAGCTAATCGTAAAAAAGCTTTCGGATTGACAAATCGGAAAATTGCGATCGTTGTCAGTATCTCTTCAGATGATAAAGGGGTGGCTTCGGCTAAAGGGGTTCCCGGTATGGGATGTAGTATATTTATTGGTATTGAACGTATATTCAAGCGATTTAGTGTAATTGCCAATTCGACCCGTTGTTCGGCACTTTCTCCCATACCGATTATTCCTCCGGAACATACATCCATTCCTATTTCTTGTGCTGCATGAATAGTTTTTATTTTTTCTTCTTGCGTATGAGTCGAACATAAAGAGGCAAAATAAGAAGGTGCTGTTTCTAAATTACAATGATACCGTTTTACGCCTGCTTCTTTGAGCAATGATAGCTCGTCTCGGTCTAATAATCCCAATGATGCGCATAAACTGGCATTTATGTTGTTTTCATTTATGGAACGATATAGGTTACAGATTTTTGTCAATGACTTTCCTTGAACTTTTCGCCCGCTTGTGACTAAGCCCAAATGATTTACCCCTTTTTTGAAAATCTGTATAGCTTGCTCTTTGCACTCTTTAGGATCAATAATATCATATATTTCGATCCGGGTTTTATAATGGCTTGATTGTGCGCACCATTTACAATCTTCCGGACATTTCCCGGAGCGTGCATTTATAATGGAACACATGTCAAACTTATTTTTACAAAAAAAACGGGTAATTTCACCAGATGCTTTGTAGAGTGCTTCTTTATCTGTCATTTTCAGAAGAGAGTATGCTTCTTCTTCCGATAAATGCCCTCCTGAGAGTACTTTGTCTTTTAGTTCTTCGATCATAGTTTTAATAATAAAAAAGACCGATAACTATTGGTTAGGCAATAGATACCGGTCTCTATTTGGTGTAATAGAAATTGAACGTAATATGAATTATCCCTTGAAGAAACAGTGACTACACTTTTTCTTCTTTCGGTTAATAATAAAGAAATATCGGGAGGCGTGTCCTTATTATTTTCGTCGTTGTTCGAATACCGGATAGATATATTCGTTTTTGAAATATAAAGAATACCTTTTTGTTTCTTTAAAGAAATCTCGGTAATAGATTTGCATACAGCTCCGATATTCACACATTTTCCGATACTCTGAAATGTGGCATATACTCTTCGGCTCCAACGGCGAAACCGAATTATCTTAGGAATATTATTTGTTTTGTTTGAAATCATCGCATGCAAAAGTAATAGAAATAACTGTAAAAAGAAACCGTTGAGACTTTCTTTTAATTGCACGATTTAATAAAACTTTGCATCTGATTCGTTACATTCTTATTATATTTGGTGCATTAAATTTGATATTTAAATATTTCATGAAGTTAAAGAATTGCATATACATTATCATTTTATTGGGATTTGTATATTCTTTTTATCCCGATACCCTTTTTGCAAAACGGAAAAAAGATAAAATAGAAGAGATAAAATTAAGTGCCGAAGAATTGTTTATTAAAAATAATTTTGAGGAAAAACGTTGCGCAGATTGGGCAAAAGGACGACGCTTTATCTATATTAGCGATGACTTGTCCTTATTGTTGAAACCTGAATCGAATCTGTCTTTAACACAAGGATCTTATAAAAACAAAATTTTTGTATTTGAGGATATTGTTGAAGAATCGATTCTCGGGCAGGCTCAATATGCCGTACTGATATTTGATTGTGAGGGCATAAAATACCGATATAAGACGGGAAAAACCATAAAAGAGATAAATAACAGTGATTATACACCTCTATTGCCCGATATGGTAGCCGAAGAAGATATATTGAAAGCTCGAAAAATGTTGTTGGGAAAAACTTTGTATATTAAGACTACTATCTGGTACAATGAAAATGGATTGGAAATTAGCGGTAATAAGTTTGTACCGGTGGTAATAAAAGATATATTACCCGGAGATAAAATACTTCCGATAAAGTTCGTTTTTGAAGATAATACCGGGAAAACAGCCAATATATTGGGATCTTTATTTCCTGAGACGCTGGCAACACAATATATGACTTTTGATCGGCTTTTTAGTTTTGAAAATCCGAAAAATCAATACAAAACAATTTCTGATGCAAATTGGGAACTCATAACCCAAACAAAAGTTGCCAAAGGGATGACAAAGGATGAATGTCGTTTGTCATTAGGACTGCCGAACGATGTGAAAAGAATTCCGACGTATGGGGGGCTTAAAGAGCAATGGCTTTATAATACGGGAAGTTATCTTTTTTTTGAAGATGGAATCTTGACGGATTTCAGATTATGAATTTTAAAATTTATATTTTATGGTAACGATAGAAGAAAATAAGTCTTTGCAACAATTGCATACATTTCATTTGCCTGTTTCATCTCGGTGGTTTGTAGAATATCAGTCGGTCGAAGAGCTTATCGATGTATTGAATATGGATTTATTAAAACAAAATCCGTTTTTGCAGATCGGAGGGGGGAGCAATCTGTTGTTTACGTCTGATTATAAAGGCGTAATATTACACTCAAAGATAAAATATATCGAAATTATATCGGAAACCGCAGATTATGTAAATGTTAAAGTCGGTTCGGGTGTAACGTGGGATGATTTTGTCGAATATGCAGTGAAAAATAAATGGGGAGGTGCAGAAAATTTGTCATTGATTCCGGGCGAAGTAGGAGCAAGTGCAGTTCAAAATATTGGAGCCTATGGCGTTGAAGTGAAAGATATAATTTTATGGGTAGAAACAATAGAAGTTGCATCGGCAAAAGAACGTATATTTAAAAAAGAAGACTGTCTATACGGATACAGAGACAGTATATTTAAAAAAGAGTTGAAAGGAAAATACATTGTAACGTCGGTAGTTTATCAACTTCGAAAAAATCCGGAGTACCATCTCGATTATGGAAACCTTCGTGATGCTATCGGAAGTGGAGACCTTAATTTACAAGTTGTCAGAGATGCCGTAATAAAAATCAGAAGATCGAAATTGCCAGATCCTGATGATTATGGAAATGCCGGCAGTTTTTTTATGAATCCGGTTATTCCTATTTCCCAATATAATCAGTTGAAAGAAAAATATCCCAATATTCCTCATTATTCGGTTGATAATCAATTGGTAAAAGTGCCGGCTGCATGGCTTATCGATAAAGCCGGTTGGAAAAATAAAATGTCGGGAGGCGCAGCGGTTCATGATAAACAATGTTTGGTATTGATAAATAAGAATAATGCTACGGCAAACGATATCATGACTTTGGCTCAGAATATAATCGACTCTATAAAAGAACTTTATGGAATAATAATAAAACCAGAAGTAAATTATATTTAATTTCTGCCGGTATATTATGCAAATAAAATTTTTAGGAACAGGAACATCTACCGGAGTCCCGGAAATTGGATGTCATTGTAAAGTTTGTTCTTCGACCGATCCAAAAGATAGTAGGCTAAGGACATCGGCCTTATTTACCGTAAAGAATAAGAACTTATTAATAGATTGTGGACCGGATTTTCGACAGCAGATGTTGAATAGCCATACGGAAAAAATCGATGCTGTTTTGTTGACACATATACATTATGATCATACGAGTGGCTTAGATGAGTTAAGAGTGTTTTGTAAAAAACGTTCTGTCGATGTGTTTTTAGAACCATGGGTTGCTGATGCAATAAGGGCGAGGATTCCTTATTGCTTTGTAGAGCATCCATATCCGGGAGTTGCAAATCTTAATTTAAATGAGATAAGCACAGAACCTTTTTTATTGAAAGATATACTTGTAACTCCTATACGTGTAATGCACTATAATCTGCCCATATTAGGGTATCGTATCGAGAATGTAGCTTATATTACAGATATGCTGTATATGCCTGAAGATGAGATAAAAAAGATTGAAAATATTGACCTGTTGATTGTTAACGCTTTGCGACATACAGAACATATATCTCATCAGACGTTGGATATGGCCCTTAATCTTATCAAACGTGTCAGTCCTAAAAAAGCATATTTAATCCATATGAGCCACCATATGGGATTGCATGAAATTGAATCGGAGAGATTGCCCGAAAACGTGCATTTTGCATATGATGGATTGCAGATCGATACAGAAACTTTATTTGAATAGCTATTATTTTATGCCAGAGGTTTTTGTATAAAACAAATTTCTATTTAATATTTATTTTTTTATGCAGATTCCTTTTTTGGGGAATTTTATGTAAGTTTGTGTCCTTTAAAATTTAGAAAATAATATACATACATACACAGAAATACATATATGTTTCCTTTGAAAAATGAGGAGATATTACTTTATAAGGGCTTTCATATAGCAATTCAAAATAGTTGGGGCCTTTGATTTTCCGTTGAATGATGAGAGAGGTAAAGAGGATAAAGATAACAGTTTTGAGGAAACGGATTGTTGGTGATTATTTCCCGTTAATCAAAAATTTTAGTATAAAACCTTAAAAATTTACGGCCAATATTGGATCGTAGTAAAACGTATGTTTTTAAGTTAAAAAGAGATGAGCAATAAATGTGGAAACTTTAAAAATATAATATTATTATGAACAAATACATTTCAGTCTTGCTGTTTAGTTTATGTACGAGCGGCCTTGTAGCGCAAACAAATTTGCCCGTGTATCTTGATGAGACGAAAAATATCGAAGAAAGAGTTGAAGATGCCCTTTCAAGAATGACATTGGAAGAAAAAGTCGATATGATACATGCTCAATCGAAATTTAGCACGAAAGGTTGTCCGCGTTTAGGAATTCCTGAGATATGGATGAGTGACGGGCCTCATGGCGTAAGAATGGAGTTTGCATGGGATCGTTGGGAATATGCTGAATGGACAAACGATTCTTGTACAGCCTTTCCGGCATTGACATGCCTTGCTGCCACGTTTAATCCAGAGCTTTCCCGGGAGTATGGGAAAGCGATAGGCGAAGAAGCCCGTTATCGGAAAAAAGATGTGCTCTTGGGTCCTGGAGTCAATATATATCGTATTCCTTTAAATGGGCGAAATTTTGAATATATGGGAGAAGATCCTTATCTCGCATCACGAATGGTTGTCCCTTATATTCAAGGTGTACAATCGAATGGTGTTTCTGCGTGCCTGAAACATTTTGCTTTGAATAATCAGGAAACGGCTCGGGAACGTGTCAATGTCGAGGTAAGTGAACGCGCTTTGCGTGAGATCTATTTACCGGCATTTAAGGCGGGAGTCGAAGAAGGCAAAGTGTGGTCTGTTATGGGGTCATATAATAAATTTAGAGGTCAATATTGCAGCCACCACAAGTATTTGATACAGGATATTTTGAAAGGCGAATGGCAATTTGACGGAGTTCTAATGTCCGATTGGGGTAGTATCCATGATACACGAGAAGCCGCGATGTATGGTTTGGATATAGAGATGGGAACAGGGACAGACGGTCTAACACAAAATACATCTTCGGCATATCGGAATTATTATCTTGCCGATCCATATCTCAAACAGCTACAACAAGGGAAATTACCCATGACATCTTTGGATGATAAAGTTCGAAGGGTATTACGTTTATGTTTCAGGACGAATATGGATAGAGAACGACCTTACGGCTCGTTTGCAACCCAAGAACATGCCGATGTTGCCCGTCGGATAGCTGAGGAAGGAATTGTTTTATTGAAGAATGAAAAAAGTTTTTTCCCCATAGTACGAGGGAAATATAAAAAGATAGCGGTTATTGGGCAGAATGCCGTTCGACCTCTGACCGTAGGCGGAGGTTCATCCGAATTGAAAGTAAAGAAAGAAGTTTCACCGCTGGAAGGTTTACAATCTGTTTACGGGGAAGGAAATATTGTTTTCTCCATGGGATATACATCCGGACCTAACAACTTCCATCCACAACTTCCACCAGTCAGTGCATCCGATTCTTTACGCCAAGCTGCAGTACAATTAGCTAAAGAGGCAGATATGGTCTTGTTCTTTGGCGGATTAAATAAGGATCAGGGGCAAGATTGTGAAAGTGCCGACCGACAGTCTTACGAATTGCCTTACGGCCAAGATCAATTGATTCAAGAAATATTGAAAGTAAACAAAAATACGGCAGTCATAATTATTAGCGGCAATGCCGTGTCGATGCCTTGGATAAAAGATGTTCCGACTGTTTTGCAGTCATGGTATCTTGGCTCGGAAGCCGGGAATGCGACCGCAAGAGTAATTTCGGGAGATGTAAATCCGTCAGGGAAACTTCCTTTCAGTATACCGGTGAAGTTAGAAGACAATGGCGCGTATTCATTTGGTAAAGCCTCATATCCGGGAGATGAGTCAATGACGGCACATTATAAAGAAGATATATTAGTCGGATATCGTTGGCATGATACGAAGAAAATACCGGCCCTATTTCCTTTTGGTCATGGCTTGTCTTACACTCAATTTTCATATGGCAAACTAAGTTCAGATAAAAAAATATATCAAGAAAAAGATACCATACGTCTTTCGATGAAAGTGACTAATAAAGGAACGGTAGACGGGGCAGAAACAGTTCAAATTTACGTTGGGCAGTCTCATCCTTCAGTATTGAGACCTAAAAAAGAGTTAAAAGCATTCAAAAAAGTATTTTTGTCATCAGGAGAAACAAAAGATATCGTATTTACTATTCCGGTAAAGAATCTTGCTTTTTATGATGAAAAAGCAAAAGATTGGGTTGTAGAACCAGATCGCTTTACATTCTTTTGCGGGGCATCTTCTGTCGATATTCGAGACTCTGTTTCTGCAGATGTTGAATAAGAAAAGTTATTGTTATTCTCCCTTAATCTTAGACAAGATAAAATAGAGAATAAAAATAATTTGAAATAATGTAGAAAAATACCCTCAAAAGTCTGATTTCTGACTTTTGAGGGTATTTTTTATTGTTATTTTTTTAGAAAGAATTTCCGTTGGTCATTCTTCTTCAGAGTTGAAAATGCGTTTTACAGGACATTCTGGCATTAGATAAGAAGATAGAGCGGAATATGGTAATGTAATGCGGGTTTGTCCTAAATAGTAAGGTGCTATATCGTATGGGTTATATAACCACGTGATTCCATTTTCTCCGGCGTAAAAATTGTCTGTCGCAACAATATTTTCAGGGCTATAATCTTTGAGACTCAATTCGTTTACACTCTTTAGATTTAGATCATTTGCCAGTTGTTTTCGTAACATTTCATCGACATGAGTTCTATCTTTTTCATTGATAAGATCATTTAAAAGGAGACTTTTCCCTTTTTGAAGATCAAAAGTCTGATATATCGTTGTATAAATACCGTGAGCTCCACCAGTAAACATATAAGTTGACAATTCATAGCTCCATATATCGTGATTGTTATAAAGAGAACGACTGCCCATAGATAATTCATAATTCATCCATGCTCCTATGTCTTTTTTAGAATGGCTATATTGTGACATATCTTTTTTATAAGTATCGATATAATTCTGCATATATTTTTCGGCCGCCAATTTGGGCGCAAAATTTTGATACTCTTCTCCAAAAATAGTTTTCACGAAATATTTTTGTATCTGTTTTAATTTTGCATTGTTCGGATAATTATCCGGATAAACCATGTCAATAGAAAAAAGGCAGGCCGGCATGGTCGTATCGTTATTGATATGGTATTTTTCCTCGTTTTCGTAAAGCGCAAAAGACAATGTATCTATTTGTTTTATGATGACAGATGTGTCGGTCGTTTCGGAATATTGATCTAAATCGGTTTTTTCCGGATGGCTTTTTTTCTGCTTACAAGAGATTATGCCTAAAGAAAACAGGAAAACCCCAGATAAAAGTATAACTCGACTTTTCATATTAGCATGATTTAAATTAATATATTCGACATATTCTACAAATATAGAGAAAAAGCTTTTGATTATAGCTTATAATTGAAAAAGAAAAAATTTTTAAGTCTGGTTTTATTCAGTAAAAGAAGTTTTTTATAAACAAATTAGCTTTAACATTTCCGTTAACAGGAAGTTTAGAATATTTCCAAACCGAATGCGAAAAGTTCTTTAATTGTTGTTTTGTTATATGCAGTGAATATTTTTTATATATCTAAAGATTATATACCTTTGCTTCAAAAGAAATCGACATATGGTACATATAGGAAAACGCAATATATTAGAAGTCGTAAAAACTGTGGACTTTGGGGTCTATTTGAATGGAGAAGATAAAGGAGAAATATTACTCCCGATGCGCTATGTTCCTAAAAATTGTCATGTCGGAGATACAATAGACGTTTTTATTTATTTGGATTCGGAAGATCGTATTATCGCTACAACCGAAGAGCCTTATATACATGTTGGAGAATTTGCTTATTTAAGAGCAAAATCGATAAATAGATTCGGGGCATTTTTAGATTGGGGATTAATGAAAGATCTTTTAGTCCCTTTCAGTGAACAGCAAGCCAATATGAAACAAGATCACTATTATATTGTGTATGCTTATCTTGATCATGAAAGTGGACGTATTGTAGCTTCGGCCAAATTGAATAAATTCTTGAATAATATACCTGTCGATTATAAAAAAAATCAAGAAGTAGATTTATTGATCGTCCAAGAGACAGAGATAGGTTATAAAGTAATTATCAATAATGCCCATTGGGGAATGATTTATCATAATGAGATATTTTGTGAGGTGGCAAAAGGAGATCGCCTTAAAGGATATGTAAAACATATTCGTGAAGATGAAAAAATCGATATCTCTTTACAACCGATCGGATATGAAAAAATAAATGATTTGTCTTCTAAAATTCTGCAGTCATTATACGAAAATGAGTTTTATCTTCCCCTTACCGACAAATCTTCGGCTGAACAAATCGCTCAATATTTTGCTTGTAGCAAAAAAAACTTCAAAAAAGCAATAGGGGCGTTGTATAAGCAAAGAGCGATCGTAATTCTTGAAAATGGGATAAGATTGTGTAAAGAGTAATATCTTATCTGTTATATAAAATTCGTTCTTCAAAACTTTTTTTCGACTTTATTGTTTTAATGAGTGTAAAGTTAATATCGAGAAGAGGATATTAACCGGCATTAAAGTCTAATAAAATATAATAGGAGTTATGAAGCGAGTTTTATTGATTATGGCACTTGTCCTGGGAAGCACAGTGCTATTTGCTCAGAAGTATAATAAAAATGAAGTAAAACAACTGCAAAGTTTCTTGCAGCAAAAATCTGCCAGAGGAGATTTTAATGCTGATCGATTAGAAATCGTGAGTCTTAATACTCCGGCAACATGGAAAGGTGTTGTTTGGAATAATGGGAGAGTGGTTTCTATCGATTGGCAAGGAAAAGATTTAGCCGGAGAGTTAAATTTGAATGGGTTTGCTGCCATACAAAAAATAAATCTTTCCCGGAATAAGATTATGACAATCAATGCAACGAATTGTTCTTCTCTTACGGAAATGAATGTTAGCCGAAATCAGTTATCCGAACTTGATTTGACAGGTTGTACGGCTTTGGTTAAACTTGATTGTTATAAAAACCGATTGACAAATATCGATCTTTCAACTTCTTCACAACTGAAAAATTTGAATTGTTCGAATAACCTCTTTGTGGAATTTAGTATTCAAGGTTCTTCGTCTTTGCAATCTCTTAATGTTCAAGGATGCCATTTGGAGGCTCTTAATGTGGACAGTTGTGCTAATCTGAAAAATCTTTATTGCGGATACAATCGTCTGACAAACTTGAACTTGATCGGAACCGTTAATTTACAAAATCTGAATATGGACGACAACAATATCACTACCTTAATTATGTCGAAACAGTCCAATTTATTTTCTCTTTTCTGCAGTGACAATAATATGGTAACTCTTGATGTTTTAGATTGTACGGCTCTTACAGATTTGGTCTGCTCATATAATGATCTTACCCGATTGAATCTTGATGGGACTGACCAACTTACTTTTGTCGATTGTTCGTACAATGACTTAACGACATTGGATTTAAGCAACCGTTATCAATTGCAGAGATTATTGTGTAATCAAAATCAATTAACAACATTGGATGTCTCATTCTGTCCCAATTTGACATATATTAATTGCCGTTCTAACCAGTTGATAGATTTGCGTACAATGGGAGATAATAATTTGAGTATGATTGCTTGTCAATGGAATTATTGATATAATGTGGTTATAATTTATTTGGAGAAAAAATGGGGCGGATGACCAATACAGTATCCCCCTATTTTTTTATTTTTATTCATGATATTGTTGAAAATCGTGAACGATTTACTGACAAAAATGTTATTAATATTCGAAATAAAAGAGTGCAAATTGTCAGTATTATTTTTAGGTTAAATATACTGCTGTCTTTTTGGCAGATTTTAGATAAAAAATATTTTTGGCATAAAA
>CASFRL010000131.1 GCA_949297285.1 uncultured Bacteroidales bacterium | reverse complement strand
ATCGGCATCAGTTCAGGGACTCCCAATTCGGGAGGAATTTCTCCGGCAACCGCCTGTATCTGTTCATTAATTAATTGGCGGGCATCGAGTACCGGAACATTTTCTTTAAACACAACCGTTACCAAAGAGAGGCCAAACCGTGACACAGAGCGAATTTCTTCGACATTCATAATATTGCTCATGCTGACTTCGATAGGGAAAGTAATGAGCTGCTCTACTTCTTGCGGGGCAAGGGTCGGCGATACGGTAACAATTTGCACTTGATTGTTCGTTATATCCGGCACAGCATCGATGGGCAGAGTCATCATCGAGTAGATACCTCCGACCAACAGCATCAGCGTAGCCAAAGCAACAAACATTTTCTTTTTAATGGAAAATTTGACAATCTTACTAAACATTTTTTGGCATTTTAAATGAGAACCAACAGATATTTATGTGTATAAAGTTAAAAGAGAATGTTTTTATTAAAAAAGAATATTTTTGTAAGGCGGACAAATTAAGAGATAAAAGGTCAAAATTCAGGATTGAAATTTCATTTTAAAACGCCTTTCATTTTATTCGGATAAAAATATTGCGATCCATACCGGAATCCGTTATAAAAACACTCCTCAATACAGATATTTTGTCAACTACGCTTTTATTTCTGATTTTATTTTTATATTTTTATCATACAAATTAAAAAAAACGACAAATTGCCATGCTGAATAGATTGTCATATATAATCAGCCTATTATTTATCTTATCGATTTTATCGTGTGACGATAAACAAGATGAGAAAGACCTGAAATCAGATTTTCAGCAAGATAAAGATAGTGAAGAATCTGCTCAAGAAGATATATATTATCTTCATGTCAACAACAATACTCCCTATACTTGTTATGTCGATGACGATGAAGGTTTTCTCTTATCCGTAGCCCCCAATGCAAGAGCACGCAATGTAAAAATTTCGACAGACGTCAAATCTTTTTTGATTTCTTATAAAAGTTACCCGGTCAGTTATGCATACCATGAGAGCGTACCCGGTAAGTCAGGAGAGGAATATGTTATCGATATCAAAGATCCGAACTTCCCCGAATGTGAAAAGACAAAGACTTTTTCCGTAACCATAAAAAACAATGAGCCAAATACATACAATATATATAATAACAATGATGAGTTCATAGCAACTGTCTTGCCCAACGCGACCTGCACAATTACCCTTCCCGCAGGAGAACATGAGTTAGAGTTTGTGCAAGATCCCTATTCTTTCAACACATACTGGTATTATATAACGGGAAATACTTGCGACGAAAAAAGCGCCTCTATTCCTGAGGACATACACAATTAAAACCGAATTATTTTTTTATAATCGAAATCTTATCGGGAAAGTATCGAATTCAAATTAAAGAGAGAACATCCCTAATCCGCGGCATATTCGCTATCGTTGAATAAGATAGGATGCGGTCTGGAATAACAAAATCAAAAACAAGTTTTTTATTTTGTTCTCCTCTCACCTTTCGCTATTTTTGTCTGATAATTCTAAAATCAATCAGACGTGCCTCAATTTGCCGATGTCATATTACCCCTTCCGCTGCATAAGTACTACACTTATCGCATCCCTGCCGAATTGGGAGAAAATTTATGCGCAGGAAGCCGGGTCATTGTCCCGTTCGGACGGAAAAAATATTAT
>CASFRL010000130.1 GCA_949297285.1 uncultured Bacteroidales bacterium | reverse complement strand
TCTATGGCCAACACAGCCAGTTTTCCTCCTCTTTTGAGAACATGAAGCCCGAATGCATCGATAGAGGTACTTTTGCCCGAACCGGGCACTCCGGTAATTCCCACCCGGACAGAATTTCCGGCATAAGGCAAGCATTTCTCGATTACTTCCTGGGCAAGAGCCTGATGATCGAAAAGATTGCTTTCTATCAATGTGACGGCCTGGCTCAATACGGTAATATCGCCTTTCAGAATATGTTCGGTATATTCGGCTGCCGTGTATTGAGGTCTGCGCGCTTTTCTGATTTTGTTCAAGTACGGGTTAACGGCTGGAGGTTGTTCTATACCTTTATTGACAGAAAGTCCCTCATATTTATCATCATTTTCGACATGTTCCATAATAATAGTGTTGAGAAATAAATAACTATTCGAATGTAGCAATAACGGGCAACGATATTGTAGGCCGCACCGGGTCATTCGTAATAATAAAAATACGATGGTTCAATAAGCGACTACGAGATTTCGACGGTTTCACCGTTATTTTCAAATCTGCCGACTTTCCCGGTTTTATACTCATCTGAGGAAGAGATACCGAAACGACTTGTGACTCATTATTTATTTTACGAATCTGCAAATTCGAAGCACCGGTATTGGATAACGGCACCGACATAGAAACCTGCGCATTATTCTTGATCGTCCCGAAATCTACCAGATCGGAGCCGATCTCCAGATGCGGAGCTTTGGCGATCTGGTCAGGGGTCATGCCGGAATAATCTTCTTGAATATCGGCCGATACGGTTATTTTATTTTGAGGTTGCGGTTTATCTGAAAAAGGCAGTTTTACCCAAAACTCATCGCGACGGATACCCCAATCTTTGGCTTTCTCGGCATGATAGGTTATGATGATCTCGCCTTTCTGTCCCCCGGCAAGGGTTTCCGGAGACATCGACACATCCAGATGTCTGGGTACTTTATCGAATGTCAATGTAAGAGGTTCTTTCCCGTTATTGATAACATCGATCTTTTCCTGCTTTTCTTTATTTGTGTACACTTCGAAAAAGGGCACATGAACGGCTTTCAATCCTAAGTTACCCATTGTATGGGCATAAGCCAACGTCACGTTGCGCTGAAGAGGAATAACTGTACCTTTAATCTGCAAAATCGTACGTTCCGGATCGGTATTGGCATATACCGTAACATTCTTATTGAAACCGCCGGGACGTCCGACAGCATTGTAGGTAACCTTGATTTGTCCGCTATCGCCGGGAGCGATCGGTTGCATGGGAAATTCGGGATGCGTGCACCCGCAAGAGGCGGTAACGCGCGTTATAATCAACGGAGCATCTCCCGTATTTACGAACGAAAACGAGCAACTTACACGCCCGAGTTTCTCTGAAAAAGAGCCGAAATTATGAACCGATTCTTTAAAGGAAATTCGAGCTGTCTTTTGTGCATAGACACCCCAAACCGATATAATTGCAAGAAATAATACAATGATATTCCGCTTCGACATAAAACTTGTTTTTTTAAGATTCAGGGATCACGGTTCCGGTAATCAGCAACACTACCCGGTCAGGTTCTCCGTTTGTATATACATATATGTTTTTTTTGAAACTACCGGGACGGCCTTTCGGCTGATAAGTAACTTTTATCTGGCCCTCTTTCCCGGGAGCGATCGGCTTCACCGTATATTCGGGTCGGGTGCATCCGCAATTTGCAGAGGCACGAGTAATTATCAAGGGAGCCGTTCCCTTATTGACAAATGTAAACACGTGAGATACGTCTCCGTTTTTCTCGGCGATCTCATGAAAGTCATACTTGGTCTGCTTAAATTCTATCCGAGCCGTTTTCTGAGCCGAGAGGGAAGCAACTACGCACAACATTAAAATCATCAAACAATAAACCCGTTTCATAATCGTTTTAATTATAATAAACAAACACAAAAATACAATTTTATGTTTTTAAAGAGGCATCTCTTTACAAAGTTTATCATAATAAGCACAAAAGTATATACCTTTATTCCCTAAAAAGAACTCTTATGATCGACCATCAATCCGACTACTATAATTATCTGCTCGATAAAACCCAACAAGACCTCATCCGCATCAAGAAAAAGATTTATACAATAGGAACTCTTCGGCTGTGTTGGGTGCTGCTCATTCTATCGGCTCTCTACGTTTTATGGGATTATCATACCGGAATTATTGTGGGGACGATTCTTTTCGGTATAATATGCTTCTTGGTCATGATGCGTATCCATAACCGTTTTTTTATACAAAAGAGCTTTCTGGAGGCCAAAATCGCCATTTGTAAAAAAGAACTGCAACTGAAGAGATTCGATTTCGAGGGTATCGACACCGGGCAAGAGTATATCGACCCTACCCATGACTTCTCGAACGACTTGGATATTTTCGGTAAAAAGTCGCTTTTTGCCTACATAAACCGAAGTGCGTCTTTTATCGGAAAACAAAAATTAGTGGCATGGATAACTCATCCGTTGACCGATATCGAAAAGATACGTATTCGGCAAGATGCCGTTCAGGAGTTATCACTTCAGACAGACCTTCGGATCGATTTTCTGGCAAATGGAATGACTTCGCAAGAGAACCGGACTGATGCCCAAACCATTGCAGAACTGGCCGAAAGCTCACCTTCTTATGTCGCCAAATGGATGAAATATATCCTCCCGTTTATCCCATGGGTTTTCGGACTTCTGGTTTTGGCATGGATTTTCGGGATCGGGACGGGAAATTACATACTCTTCTTGTTTCTGGCATGCTTCTGTTATGCGACGATTTATTCCGGAAAGGTCTCTCGGACACAAAATAAACTGGGGGAAAGCTTGAAATCGCTAAATGCCTACGCCGGACTTATCGAACAACTCGAGAAATCGGAATTTAAAAGTCTCCTTCTTCAAGAAATCTGCACGGAATTAAAAACCGAAGGAATTGCCGTGTCATCTCGCATCAAGCAACTGGGCACTCTTTTGCGAAACCTCGATCAGAGATACAATGCTATCGGATTTGCCATACTAAACGGATTTTTTCTTTGGGATTTTAAGCAACTGGCAGGCATAGAAAAATGGATCCGCAACAACGGACGCTTCCTGCCCGGTTGGTTAGAAGCCATTGCCCGTTTCGATGCCCTTTGCTCGCTTGCTACATTCCGGTATAACCACCCCGGATATGTATTTCCCGAATTAAACAGCGTCGATAATCCGGTAATGACCGCAAAGGAATTGGGTCATCCGCTAATAGAACCTGAACGCTGCGTATGCAATCCCGTAGATATGCCCCAACGTCCCTCCTTCTTAGTGATAACAGGGGCGAACATGGCCGGGAAAAGTACCTACCTGCGTACAATAGGCATCAACCATCTGCTGGCGAGCATCGGAGCTCCTGTCTGTGCCAAAGAGATGAAGTTTTCGCCCTGCAATTTATTCACAAGTCTACGCACGACCGACTCCTTGAGCGATCAAGAGTCTTACTTTTTTGCCGAGTTGAAACGGTTGAAACAGATTATAGACCGGCTGGAAACCGGCGAAAAACTCTTTATCATCTTGGATGAGATATTAAAAGGAACAAACTCTATCGACAAGCAAAAAGGGTCTCTTGCCTTGGTTCAGAAACTGGTAAAACTCAATGCTGCCGGAGTCATCGCAACACACGATCTGCAATTAGGCTGCCTTGCCGACTCTTGGCCCGATATTATAGAGAACTTCCGATTCGAGGCCGATATAACCCATGACGAGCTCTCTTTCTCCTACCGGCTGCAACCGGGAATCGCTCAAAACATGAATGCCTGTTTCCTGATGGAGAAAATGGGAATCATTCCTAAAGAGTAACTGCCAGACAATAGCGGCATACTTTTTCAAGAAAAGGAAATAAAAAAATCCTTGTCAGACTGGCATTTCACACAACGCTCCATTCCGACAAGGATTCTTGTATCGATAAGAATCAGGCCAATTTAATCGCCATGATATAATCATTCATATAATAGCCGTTCCCTATCGGGAAGTCACCGCTACGGGCCACCGAAAAGCCCATACGTTCATAAAAGAACTTAGCCTTGTTGTCCCGGTTCACATTCAATTCGACGGTACACTCTCCCGCACAGAGAGTCTTTACATAATCAAAAACCAAATGCACGAGATACTGCCCTACATGCTTGCCTTGACAATCGGGAAGCACATATATTTTCTGCAAATGGAACAAAGCCTCTCCCTGCCGTTCGACCGAGACATAACCGCAAGGGGTATCATCGTCATACGCAATAAAAAAAACATGTCCTTCAGACATCTGCTGGCGAAGGCTGTTTTCGGAGTACATCCAATCAAACATCCAATACAGTTGATCCGTCGAAAGTATGTCCCGATAAGTAGGTAAAAATGTCTTTTCCGCCAAATCCCTAATCAAAGGGATATCCTCAACACCGGCTTTTCGCGAACGTATCATAATCCTCTTATTTTAAAAAATTCACCAATTCATTTACCGTCAACATCTGCTGCTCTCCTGTAACCATATTTTTTACCGCGATCTTACCGGCAGCAATCTCGTTCTCGCCGACCAACGCCACATAGGGAATTTTCTTCGAATCGGCATAACTCATCTGCTTTTTCATTTTGGCAGCTTCGGGATATACCTCGGTGCGAATTCCCGCACGACGAAGTAATGAAGCATGAGCCAAACAAACCTCCTGCTCTTTTTCGCCGAAATTAACAAACATGATTTGTGTCGTAGATAGCGAGTCTTTAGGATACAGATCAAGTTGATTTAGGACATCGAAAATGCGGTCGGCCCCGAAAGAGATGCCTACGCCCGATACTCCCGGCATCCCGAACACACCGGTCAAATTATCATAACGCCCTCCTCCGGTAATGCTGCCTATCTGCACATCCAACGCTTTCACTTCGACAATCGCCCCCGTATAGTAATTCAATCCGCGCGCCAGCGTAAGATCAATATCGAGAGCCGAACGCAACGGCGACGCGTCTATTCTATCCAGAATATACTCCAATTCTGAGATTCCTTTCATGCCGACCTCCGATGCGGCAAGCACATCACGAAGCACAGCCAGTTTTTCCCGATTCGAACCTTCCAGAAGTATAATCGGCTGCAACTTGGCTATTGCCTCTTCAGCAATACCTTTCTCTCTCAACTCCTCATTGACCTTTTCCAACCCTATCTTATCGAGTTTATCGATGGCAACCGTAATATCGACGATTTTTTCCGGTTCGCCTATGACATCGGCAATACCGCTCAATATTTTCCGGTTGTTCAACTTTATCGCCACACGAATGCCAAAACGGGAATAGACTTCATCCATCAATTGCAGCAACTCTACTTCGTTCAGCAGGGAATCTGAGCCCACGACATCGGCATCGCATTGATAAAACTCGCGGTAACGACCTTTTTGAGGCCGATCGGCACGCCAAACCGGCTGTATCTGATATCGCTTGAACGGGAAATTTATTTCATTCCGATGCATAACGACAAAACGGGCAAAAGGTACCGTCAGATCATAACGCAACCCTTTCTCACATAATACGGCAGCAAGTTTATTTGTATTCCGAAGCACCAGCTCTTCATCCGAAACGCCCGAAAGAAAATCTCCCGAGTTCAATACTTTAAAGAGCAGCTTATCGCCCTCTTCTCCATATTTCCCCATTAACGTAGAGAGATTTTCCATTGCCGGTGTCTCGATTTGCTGAAATCCGAACAAATGAAAAACTTCACTGATCGTGTTGAATATATAATTCCGCTTCGCCATCTCTTCTGGAGAGAAATCGCGAGTTCCTTTAGGTATTGCAGGTTTTGTTGCCATATTTTTATTCTGAAATCTCCGAAACGGAGCGATTTTACATCCTTAAAAAACAAATTTTTATATGGGTGCAAATATACGATTTTTTATTTCCGCACGATAATGCAAGATCGATAAACTTTTTAACGGGGAATACTTCTAAAGCTGAAAAATAATAACTATATTCGTATTTTAAGTTTAAATAAAAAACCGAAAGCTATGAAACATTTTCCGGAATCAGAACTCATCATCAATCAAGACGGAAGTGCTTTTCACCTGCACGTCCGTCCCGAACAGATATCGGACAAAATTATTTTGGTCGGTGACCCCGGACGGGTAGACCTTGTCGCATCGTTTTTCGATACCCAGGAATGCAATATAAGCAGTCGGGAATTTCATACCATAACCGGCAGTTATAAAGGGAAACGCATCAGTGCCGTTTCGCATGGAATCGGGACAGACAACATCGACATCGTTGTGAACGAGTTGGATGCGCTGGCCAATATCGATTTTAAGACACGGAACGAAAAACCGGAGTTTACCCAACTGACAATGGTACGTATAGGAACCTCGGGAGGGCTGCAACCCCACGTACCTATCGGTACCTTCGTCATTTCAGAGAAATCAATAGGTTTCGATGGCGTACTGAATTTCTATGCCGGGCGAAATGAGGTTTGCGATCTCGAATTCGAAAAAGCTTTCTGCCAATTTGTCGATTGGAATCCCCTTTGGGCGTCTCCCTACGTAATCGATGCCAATGCCGATTTGGTAGAACAAATCGGGAGAGGAGAAATGGTAAAAGGTGTAACCATATCGGCAAACGGCTTTTACGGACCTCAAGGAAGAGAGTTGAGAATTCCGTTGGCCGATAAAGATCTCAATAAAAAGATCGAGGCTTTTAAATATCGAGACGGCCATGTCATCACCAATTATGAGATGGAGAGCTCTGCCCTTGCCGGACTGTCGAAACTTATGGGACATAAGGCCATGACCGTATGCACGATCATCGCCAACCGGGTTGCCCACCACGCCAACAGCAATTATAAGAATTCGATCAAAGACCTTATCGAGACGGTTTTAGATCGTATATAAACCGTATATCAACGGATATAAATAAACAAGACGGGCTTTCCCCCATTGGGAAAAGCCCGTTATTTTTTCTCCGAAGAGTGCCTCTTATTTAATTTCGAACTCTTCTTTCAAGTCTATCTCATTGTCATTCCCGTCATAAAATTTATACTCCAGAAATGCCAGAGACTGATTCGGTATTAATTTGAAGCGAAATGCATACTTGCATCTCCAGCGCCATTTCAAGGAAAAGAATCCTTTATTAATAAACGCCGCAATAAAGGGATGTACATGTAAAGAAAATTTCTTCACTTTAAGTTTATGAACCAAATAAGATATCTTATCTTCAAGTCGGTCGGTAAAAAGAATCGAAGGCCTGATCGTTCCTTTACCATAACAAGTGGGGCAGTCTTCATTGGTATTTATATCCAAAGCCGGACGCACCCGTTGACGGGTAATCTGCATCAGGCCGAATTTGCTTAACGGCAAAATATTGTGCCGGGCCCTATCTTGAGCCATCAACTCCCTCATTCGATCATACAGTTTCTGGCGATTATCCGGTTCCATCATATCGATATAATCGATAACGATAATTCCGCCCATATCTCTCAATCGCAATTGGCGAGCAATTTCTTCGGCAGCGGCAAGATTCACATCCAAGGCATTGCTCTCCTGATCGGCAGTCGATTTCGACCGATTTCCGCTGTTCACATCAATAACATGCAACGCCTCTGTATGTTCGATAATTAAATAAGCCCCGTTTTTAAACGAAACGGTTTTTCCGAACGAAGATTTTATCTGTTTGGTAATGGCAAAATTGTCAAAAATCGGAAGGTCTCCCTTATACAATTTAACAATATCTTTCCGCTCGGGAGCAATCAGACTCACATAGTTGTAAATCTGCTTGTAGGCGTCTTCGTCATTGACATATATATTTTCAAATGACGGGCTGAAAATATCTCTCAATACGCCTACCGTGCGACCGGTTTCCTCAAAAATAAGAGAGGGAGTTTTTGCTTTCTGCAATTTTACCAGACAATCTTCCCAACACTTTACCAAGGTTTTCAATTCATTGTCCAATTCGGCAACCCGCTTATTCTCGGCAACAGTACGAACAATCACGCCTAAATTTTTGGGTTTGATGCTCTGTATCAACTGTTTCAAACGGGCTTTTTCCTCGTTCGACTTTATTTTTTGCGAAATCGAAACCTTGTCGGAGAAAGGCAGCAGTACGAGAAAACGTCCGGCAAAAGAAATTTCGGCGGTCAACCTCGGCCCTTTGGACGAAATCGGCTCTTTGGATATTTGTACCAAAATCTCCTGCCCTACTTTAAGGACATCGCTCACCGTCCCGTCTTTGTCGATCTCGGGAAGCATATTGAATTTTGAGATCTGCAAAACCCGTTTACGGTCTGAAAGCGATTGTTTAATGAATTTCTCGCACGAATTAAATTGCGAACCTAAATCCAGATAATGAAGAAAAGCATCTTTTTCATAACCTACATCCACAAATGCGGCATTCAGTCCCGGCATCAGCTTCTTTACCCTTCCCAAGTAAATATCGCCTACCGAAAACGATATATTTCGGGCTTCTTTCTGCAACTCTACCAAACGTTTGTCGTCGAGTAAAGCGATCGAAACCTCTTTGGGTTGGACATCAACTACTAATTCTGTGGACACGCCTATAAGTTTTTAGGTTATTGTTAAATGCTCAATACAAATAATACAACTTGTTAAAACAAAGTATTATAAAGAACAAAGAACAAACTTTTGAATGCTCTTCCAGAAGTTTGTTCTTTGAGATTTCTGTTTTTTAAAAGAAAAGACAGACATTATTTTTTCTTCTTATGTCTATTTTTTCTCAATCTTTTTTTGCGCTTGTGCGTAGACATCTTGTGTCCTTTTCTTTTTTTTCCGCTTGGCATGATCTTATGCGTTTAATAATTAATACTATAAATAACTTACTTCACTTCTCCCATAAATGTTTTAGCAGGTTTAAATGCCGGGATATTGTGTTCAGGAATAATAATAGTTGTATTCTTAGAAATATTTCTTGCTGTCTTTTGAGCTCTTCTTTTTACGATAAAGCTACCAAAACCTCTCAAATACACATTATCACCTTTTGCCAACGAGCTTTTTACCGAATCCATGAATTGTTCTACTGTTTCCAAAACAAGAGCTTTTTCAATTCCTGTGTTTTTTGAAATCTCGTTTACAATGTCTGCCTTAGTCATTTTTTTACGATTTTTTATTATGATTATATAATTCTTTATTTATAATTTTTTGGTTTGCAAATATATAGCTTTTTCTTTTCACAAGAAAAGGAAACTCCCATATTTTTACAAAAAACATTATTTCTCCATGTTCCGAACAGAACGTGAATGCAAATATCGTAATAATTTTTCAAACAAACACCCTTATATACAATAATTAAAGAATATTTTACCCTTAGAGCCTGCCTGAATTTTCCGACAAAAAATATTCTCCGGTCATTTTTGTGTTTTCACTCGTCAGATAGCGAGTTATCTGACGAGTGAAACAGAAAATGTACATAATCAATATTCAGGATAAATAGTCGACACTATCATAATATAGTTGCGACCGGGATTATCGATATCTTTAAAAGTTATACTAATAAAAAGCCCACTACCATATCCATATGGGGCAATACCGTATGGAATGTTATATATAGACGACGAACCACTATCTCCGGCTCTTTTATAGCCGATATGTTCATACGTATCCTTTTCGGTCGCACGATTGTATATATGCACAGTAACTTCGTATGTACCACTTGCAATAGTGTAATCTATTTTACATCTATCTTTTCCAACCCGTACAACCTCTGCATTTACATATTTACCGAAAGTAGTTATTTCAGTCTCCTTGTAATAGGTTACTTTCCCGTTTTCTTCTGTATATGGACGCAAATAATAAGTGGTGGCATCTTCCAACCCGCTTAACAACAATACAACATTTCCCTTAGGATCAACTTTCGACTGTTGAGTGGTCTTATCCTTAAATATAGTAGGGTGCGGAGAAGTACCATAGCAA
Organism: uncultured Bacteroidales bacterium; assembly: GCA_949297285.1. Classification (GTDB taxonomy): domain Bacteria; phylum Bacteroidota; class Bacteroidia; order Bacteroidales; family Coprobacteraceae; genus Coprobacter. The sequence continues at coordinate 983 of CASFRL010000130.1, read as the reverse complement.
ATGCCTGCTTTCAGGTATTTGCTACTACTCGTATAATTTTCCGGATTTTTGTATTGTAATTTATACTTTAAATAATCTCCAACCCTATTAGTACCAATATTATTCCTAGCAACCTCTTCAAATGAGACGTATAAAACATCGCTTTCAGATTCTTCTGTTCCGCTGCTGCCTCCGGGCTTGTTTTCCGTTCCGTCTTTATCGGAATAGAGGTATGTTTCGTAAGAGTATTTTCCGGTCTGCTGATTGTATTGCCGCCATTCCAATTCATTCTTGATGAGAAGATCGACTTCGTATTGTTTTGTCGTTCCTTGATCGGAGGTCAGGTAAATCAGGCTTGTGGCAACATCTATCCGATATGAGCCTCTCTCTTCCCGATAGCCGTTGTCGTTAGTGACAATCAGATATGTTTTGTCCGGATAAAATGTCAGATACTTCTCCGAACTTCGGAGTTTCCAGGAGTTGCATAGATAGGAGAAATCTACGTCTTCATCTCCGGTAGCCTCATCATCAAAATCGGATAAGTCACCGGTATCGAACGTAAAATAACCTGATGCTTCCTGTTCGTATGTATTGCCATCCGAGCTGACTTTATCCGTACCGCTGAATGTTCCTCCATGTTCCGAGGTGAAGAGGATATTCAGTTCTTCGGTATGTCGGACTTGCTTGTCCAATATGGTTATCGTATAGCTTATTTTGAGTTTTGCCTGATTGTTTCCGGTTTTGTCATATCGACAACTTAAATTACCGAGTTCCCAATCTTGGGCGACCATTTTAAGTTCGTTTCGTGTTTGCAGTATCTTGACATACCAATTATCCATATCGGAGTTCCTGCTCAAACACAAGTCTTTCCCTATGATAGAGGCGGGGGCGTAGCCTGTGTGTTCATTCCCCGCTCCGTCTTCATCTCCGCATGCTATCATTAGCAAACAAGTACAAAACAGAAAAAATTTTATTGCTTTCATATCAGAATGATTTTAGTGTAA
>CASFRL010000129.1 GCA_949297285.1 uncultured Bacteroidales bacterium | reverse complement strand
TGCTAAATTTTAACTTTGTTTGTGCAAATAAGACCAGAAAATTAACAATTAATTATCAAAACCCTTGTTTTGCAATCCAGAGAAAGCAAAATGGCATGAAATAAGTTAAAACCTTTAATCTGAAAAATTTAATAGAGAATTTTTTCTTTATTTTTAAACAGAAAATATGTTGTTTACAAATAAAATGTTTACCTTTGCATCGCAAATAAAAACAAGGTGCTTTGTTTTTCGGACAAAACACATGTAAAGAAAGAATTTGTATTTTATAATAAACCCTTAAAAGTTTTATTACAATGATTAAAGTAGGTATTAACGGTTTTGGACGTATCGGACGTTTTGTTTTCCGTGCAGCTCAAAAAAGAAATGACATTGAAATTGTAGGTATCAATGACCTTTGCCCGGTAGATTATTTGGCTTATATGCTGAAATATGATACAATGCACGGTCAATTCGACGGAACTATCGAAGCTGACGTTGAAAAAAGCCAATTAATCGTAAACGGAAAAGCTATCCGCGTAACTGCCGAAAGAAATCCTGAAGAATTGAAATGGGATGCAGTCGGTGCAGAATACGTTGTTGAATCAACCGGTCTTTTCTTGACAAAAGAAAAAGCTGAAGCACACATCAAAGCTGGTGCAAAACGTGTTGTTATGTCTGCTCCTTCTAAAGACGATACCCCAATGTTCGTTTGCGGTGTTAACCACAACACTTATGCCGGACAACCGATCGTATCTAACGCATCTTGTACAACAAACTGTTTAGCTCCTATCGCTAAAGTTCTTAACGACAAATTCGGAATATTGGAAGGTTTGATGACAACTGTTCACTCAACTACTGCAACTCAGAAAACTGTTGACGGTCCTTCTTTGAAAGACTGGAGAGGTGGACGTGCTGCATCTGGCAATATCATTCCTTCTTCTACTGGTGCTGCTAAAGCCGTAGGTAAAGTTATCCCTTCTTTGATCGGTAAACTGACCGGTATGTCAATGCGTGTTCCGACTTTGGACGTTTCTGTTGTTGACTTGACTGTAAACTTGGCTAAACCGGCTACTTACGAAGAAATATGCGCAGCTATGAAAGCAGCTTCTGAAGGTGAATTGAAAGGCATCCTCGGATACACTGAAGACGCTGTTGTTTCTTCAGACTTCTTAGGTGACACCCGCACTTCTATCTTCGACAAGAATGCCGGTATTCAATTGACTCCGACTTTTGTAAAAATCGTTTCTTGGTATGACAACGAAATCGGTTACTCAAACAAAGTTTTGGATTTGATTGCACACATGGATACTGTAAAATAAGTATTTCCCATTATAATCTAAAAAAGGCATCTTAAAAAAGATGCCTTTTTTAGATTTTCCACTTCAAATAGCGAGATACTCATTAATTAAAGCAATAGCTTTCTGCTCGGCCTCTTCAACAGAGCCATCAATTTCGATCACCTCATCCTCATATTTAAAATTCGCATCGAAACGAAATCGGACAAGACGCTCTCTGGCTTTATCAAATCTCACGTCACACCACAAAGATATAGGCCGTCCTTTAAAATCCATATCATAGTCAGAATGATACCGCACATCGTCCAAATCCTCATACGAAAAAGTAATAATAAAATGACTTGCACACAGCAAAGCTAACTGCACGGCATCTATCTTCATAGCCCAAACACCTCCTTTCCTAATCGATTCAGGCTTTCCCTCTTTTTTTACCCCAATTCTTATATACCCATTGCCTTCGATGTACATACAAAAACACGGGAAGCCCAAATGCGTTATTTATTGTTAAATAACCATACTAATAACCAACAAAAAGGCATATATGTCGTCATAATTCGTTAGTTATATCTATCTTTGATACCACAAAGATATAGGCAAAAAACCATATCTTTTTGTTATAATTATCAAAAAACACCCCAAAACAAAATTATTATGCCTAAGGAAAACATGATTTCCCGCATTCGAGAATTGATCCAAGAAATGGAGATTTCTCAAAACGAATTTGCCGACCGCATCGGAACAGACCGTTCTAATTTTTCTAAGCACATGAACGGGAAACTCGCTATCAGCGACTCACTACTCAACAAAATCGTCGTCAACCTTGGTATCTCAAAAGAGTGGCTTAAATCTGGAGAAGGAGAAAAATACCCAATGCCCATACACAATGCAAGAATATCCTTACCGACAAATGCCATACACACCGACGTACTCAAAGGTGCAAAAGTTTATGATATCGACGTAACGGCCGGCCCCGTAGGACGAAGTCTCATTTTCTCGACAGAAAACCTCATCGGATCGATAGATGTCCCTTTTATCAACAAAGAGAGCAGTATTGTCCGGGTAAGCGGTGACAGTATGCAGCCGGTTATTTGCAACGGCGATATGGTGGCCATCAGAAAAGTTAAAAATCTTGACCTTATATTTTGGGGTCAGATTTATGTAATATTGTTAGAAGATTACCGTATGGTCAAATATATACGAAAACATAACGATCGCAATATGGTAATACTCAGAAGCGCCAACCCAGAGTATGATGATATTGAAATACAAAAATCAGAAATCCGAGATTTGTTTATTGTCGAAAACATTATACGTTTCGACAGCCGCATGTAAAAGATTACAACTGTTAATACCATGCCCGTTTTTAACTAATTAAAGTTAAACAAACAGATAATATTAAGATTCTATTTGGAGAAAGCAGATTTTTAATATTATATTTGTCACAGTTTTTCATGGTATTTAGATTTAAGGTTAATAAAAGATTGGTTGCCGAGAGGCAACCATTTCTTTTTTAGAGGATACCCCAACCGATGATTAAGCATCGCCATGACATAAAATTCTTATTGATAAACTCATATTTCGAAAAGGGCCCAACCCTATAAAACTAATTTTAAAAATAAAATTATCACAAAGTAGATAATAGGGACAGTGGCATAGTTTACATTTTATTTATTTTCTAAAACGGTAATAATCGGTCTTTTTGTCAAAAAATCCGTATCTTCGCTAAGATTTTAAGCGTTATCAAAAAAGAGGTTTATGGGCAAAAACAAATTACAGAAATTCGACGACATGAACACCTATCCTCACGTTTTTCAATTTCCGTTTTCGGTATTGCGGGAAAAGGGATTCGAGATGAAGGGTAAATGGAATTCCGATTTTTTTCAGAACAACAATCCGATCGTTCTCGAATTAGGATGCGGAAAAGGAGAATATGCCGTAGGATTAGCCCAAAAATATCCTGAAAAGAACTTTATCGGCGTCGATATAAAAGGGGCTCGTATGTGGACAGGCGCCAAAAAAGCGCTGGAAAACAAAATCGGGAATGTCGCCTTCCTGCGAACAAATATCGAGCTCATTCCGGAATTTTTTACCGAAAATGAAATTTCCGAAATCTGGATTACATTTCCCGACCCACAAATGAAAAAAGTCAGAAAGAGGTTGACATCGACCCGTTTTATGCACCTATACCGGCAAATACTTAAACCCGACGGTATCATTCACCTCAAGAGCGACAGCAATTTCATGTACACATACACCTGCGAGATGGCTAAAGCCAATCGCTATCCGATCATTGTGCAAACCGACGATCTCTACAACTCGGGCATCGCCGATGACATTCTCGAAATAAAGACCTTTTATGAACAACAATGGCTCGAGAGGGGTTTATCGATCAAATACATACAATTTGTCTGCGAACCGAGAGAATCGCTTATCGAGCCCGAAGTAGAAATTGAATTTGACAATTATCGGAGCTTTAATCGCAGCAAACGAAGTGCAAACTCAAGTGGAATATAAATATCGATTATTATGGCTTTATATCCTAAACTCATTACCGAAGCATTAAGCAAAGTACGTTATCCGGGGAACGGGAAAGACCTCGTATCTGCCGGTATGGTCGAAGACGACATTCGAATAAACGGTAACAAAGTAAGTTTCTCTCTCATTTTCGAAAAACCGAACGATCCGTTCATAAAGTCGGTCGTCAAAGCTGCCGAAACAGCAATACTCACATATGTGGGCGAAGACGTCGATATAAAAGGGAACATCAACGTCAAATCGCGGCAAGCCCAACGTCCCGAACCGGGGAAACTGCTCCCGCAAGTAAAAAATGTCATTGCCGTATCGTCGGGTAAAGGCGGTGTCGGCAAATCGACAGTTGCGGCCAATCTTGCCGTCGCATTGGCACAGCAAGGCTATAAGGTAGGATTGCTCGATGCCGACATATTCGGGCCGTCTGTTCCTAAAATGTTCGATGTCGAAGATGCCCGTCCATACGTTGAACAAATCGGCGGAAGAGATTTGATTCTCCCGGTAGAAAAATATGGGATAAAGATACTTTCTATCGGTTTCTTCGTCAACAAAGACAGTGCGATCGTCTGGCGAGGCGGAATGGCGAGCAACGCCCTTAAGCAGTTAATTGCAGATGCCGATTGGGGAGAGCTCGACTATTTTATTCTCGACCTGCCCCCCGGAACCAGCGATATACACCTGACCATCGTACAGACTTTGGCCATTACAGGAGCGATTGTCGTGACCACACCCCAAGAAGTCGCACTTGCCGATGCCCGCAAAGGTATCGATATGTTTACCAATGAGAAGGTCAACGTACCTGTACTCGGACTTGTCGAAAACATGGCATGGTTTACCCCGGCAGAACTCCCCGAAAACAAATACTATCTGTTCGGTAAAGAAGGGGGAAAACGTCTGGCAGAAGAGATGCATATCACATTATTGGGACAGATACCGATCGTACAAAGCATCTGTGAAGGCGGTGACAGCGGCAAACCGGTAGCTCTCGACCAAAACTCGATCACCGGTCTGGCATTTGCCGATTTGGCTCGGGCAGTCGTTGAAGCGACCGACATTCGTAACCGCACATTGGAACCGACCCAAATCGTCGAGACCCAGAAAATTCCGAAACCATAAAGTTCGGCTTTACACAACAATATGAAGACAGCCCCCTCTCCGGCGACCCATCAAAAGAGTACAGAGAGGGGGCTGTCTTTTCGTTTCAGGGAGACCTGTCATCTGCAATCTGCCCGTTTTACATTCTCGGTATAATTCATCACATCCGGGAAAAAAGTATAAAAACATTCTTGAAAATATCCATAGTGATCGATAAAGTATTGTTGCAGCCGATCGGTATCGAAAGGGACTCCCCGGTATGCGACCATAATCCCGACAGACTCGATCAGGCCTTCTACCGTGCGATAACGGCACAAACGGTCGGTAAATATAAAATGCCACATAAAACGGCGGATACGGGCTGGCAAATAAGGATAATTCGCCACCAGATCGAAATAAAACCTTCGCGAGAACGCAGCTAAAGAAACCGGAGCATAACGAGAAAAATCTTTTGCCAAATAGTGATCGAAAAAGAGATCGGGAAGAATAACCGCATAGCGTCCGAAGTCACGTTTCAACAAAGCGACCATCTCCCGCACAAGCGGATGATGGTCGGTATAATGATCGATCAGGCGATGCAAACGGATTCCGGTTTGCAGTTTGCACGGATAGTGATGCGGAATACCTCCTTTCACAGCATCTGCAATAAATCCGCCCACCCGGATTCGTGGAGAGTCGCCCGAAAGATAGATATGCGCCAGATAATTCATCTATCTGGGAAGAATATTTACTTTCAGTTTCTTATAAGCCCGTTCAGCTTTTGCCAAGGCCTCTTCGACGGTATCGGCACTGGCGAGAATCACTCCCAACCGACGGTGTCCTTTTACCTCAACTTTGCCGAAAATGCGCAACTGTACATCGGGTTCGGACAAAACCTCTTCCAGATTATCGAACTCTACCTTGTCGGTATCTCCTTCTACGACAATGGCCTTCGATGCCGAAGGGCGATAAAAGCGAACGCCGGGAACAGGCAAGCCCAAAACAGCACGGGCATGCAAGGCAAATTCTGATAAATCTTGCGATATCATCGTTACCATACCGGTATCGTGAGGACGTGGAGAAACTTCACTGAAAATGACTTCGTCTCCCTTCACAAACAACTCAACGCCAAAAATTCCCCAACCGCCTAATGCATTTGTGATTTTTCCGGCAATCTCTTCGGCTTGAGACAGCGCTTCAGCACTCATTGCCTGCGGTTGCCAAGACTCCCGATAATCGCCATCGACCTGATGGTGTCCGATCGGTTTCAAAAAGGTAGTTCCCCCGACATGCCGCACGGTCAACAAGGTGATCTCATAATCAAAATCTACAAAACCTTCAACAATTACACGACCGGCTCCGGCCCGTCCCCCTTCTTGGGCATAGCGCCAGGCCTTGTCGATATCATCCAAAGAGCGAATCACACTCTGTCCATGCCCCGAAGAGCTCATAATAGGTTTCACCACACAGGGAATCCCGATTGCCTTTACTGCATCATCGAACTCCTCCCGGGTCGAAGCAAATTTATATCTCGACGTCTTTATTCCCAATGTCTCGGCAGCCAATCTGCGGATGCCTTCCCGATTCATCGTCAAATAAGCAGCATTTGCTGTCGGAGTAACATGAAAGCCCTCCTTTTCAAGATCGACCAACGTTGACGTTGCGATCGCTTCTACTTCAGGAATGATATAATCGGGCTTTTCGCTTTCTATAATTTCACGCAAACGCGCGCCATCCAACATAGAAAGGACGTATGAGCGATGAGCTACCTGCATAGCCGGAGCATTCGGATAGCGGTCCAGAGCCACGACCTCCACGCCATACCGCTGTAATTCGATTGCAACTTCTTTACCCAACTCTCCCGATCCGCACAGAAGAGCCTTTTTTCCCACTTTAGATAAGGTTGTTCCTATTTTTGCCATAATTGTTTGTTTTGTATCTCCTCAAAGGTACATCAAAAAATCAATATAAGAATAGATTTCGGAAATTAAGCACACAAACAATTTGCGACAAGACAAAAAAACGAAAAGAGGCATCCGAAAAATCCGGATACCCCTTTTCTCATCCAAGTATTTCAATGTATTATGGTCGCCAAATAGGATCGCCTGCACTATCTTTTCCGACAAACGCAGCATCTTTGATCAAGAAGTTACCGGCAGAAGGATCGGTAAACAAATCTGCGGCAGAACCTGCATAATCGTTCACACCGGCCATCGACGACGGAGCGAAATCTGTTGTTTTGTAACAGTTTGTAAATGTCGGAGTCGTCGGAGCTTTCGTAACCTTAGGAGTTCCCGAATAAGCCGAGCCGAAGATACAGTTTACAAATTCGAATGTCGTCAACGGATTTGTAGCGGTATTCAGATCGACTAAATATTTACCATCCAAAACGGTCTTGCTGAATGTACAGTTCGTGAATGAAATAACATTATAAGCCGTAGGAGTATTCTTGGCCCGCAACAGATACTGAACGCCGTCGAACGTCGAATTCGTTACCACAATCGATTTATATCCGCCTCCGGTGCTGGCTTCACTCTGGAATACGCCATAATCCTTCAAATTCTTTATGGTCGTATTATTTATTGTCACTTCAGGAGCTAACGGAGAAGTCGAACGCAAACTCAATACGCCTCGCATATTTTCAATAATACAATTATCGATTTCGATCTTGTCAAGTTGCGATTGATCGGCTTCGCCTTTTATCAGATAAGAAGATTGCGTTCCGGCGCCGATGATATGCACATTTTCAAGAGTCAAAGAAGGCATTTGCGTAAAGCTGAACTCTTTCATGGTAATCGTCGGTAAATTGGTACGGTTCTCTTCTGACACAACCCCTTTTATCGTTACCGATTTGCCCACAGGAATAATAAGACCTGTTTC
>CASFRL010000128.1 GCA_949297285.1 uncultured Bacteroidales bacterium | reverse complement strand
GTCCGTTGTTCTGTTAAAGAGGACAATGGGGATACCCTTATCCCGAAGTTGGGTAATATGTCCATACTGGCTGGTTTCTTTAGTAACGGACATGATGATACCGTCGACCCGGCTGTTTAATAAAGATTTTATGTTTTTGATTTCAGCTTCATACGATTCATCAGATTGACAAATCAATAGATTATATCCCTCTTCGTTTGCAATTTCTTGTATTCCGCAAATCGCTTGTGCATAGAAAGGTATTGTAAAGCTGGGAATTATGACCCCTATTCTTTTGGTTACTTTTTCACGAAGGCTTTTGGCTATTGCATTGGGCTGAAAATCGAGTCTTTTTGCAGCGTCTAATATCTTTTGTTTGGTTTTGGGGTTTATATCAAAGGAATCTCTAAAGGCTCTGGATACTGTCGATTTGGATAGGTTTAATTCTTTCGCCAATTTTTCAATCGTGATTTTTTCCATGGATATCATTTTAGTGATGAACTTGATGCAAAAATAGTATAAATGATACAACAATGAATATAAAATATATAAAATAATATATCAGTATATATTTGGGTTAATTTATCGGGTTAATTAGTGTTTAAACGGGAACGATCCCGAAGATTCTATATCCGATTTATTTTCATATCTTCAAATTCCTATAATGATAATTCTATTTTTGTGTTTATTTTTCTAACTTTGAGAAAATACATTATGTTTTCATCTTAAAGCTTAGTTTTTAATAGAAAAATATCTGTTGTTTTATTTTTCCTTGTGTAAGTAATTGATATGATCATTTAAAATCGAAGATTGATGAGAAAAATATTTTTTTTAATATTGGGAGGAATATTTTTTTGTAGCTATGGTATAAATGCAAAAAAGACAGAAATCACGATTGTCGGAGAAGAGTTTTATATAAATGGGAAGCCGACTTTTGAAGGAAGAACATGGAGAGGAATGAAAATTCAGGGACTGCTTCCCAATGCACGTCTTGTGAACGGCATTTTTGATGATAAAACAGATTCAACGCGTTATAAATGGGTTTATCCAGACACGAAAGTATGGGATGCCGACCGGAATACCGGAGAGTTTGTCGAGAATATGCCTGTCTGGAAAGAGAAAGGCCTGCTTGCCTTTACGATCAATTTGCAAGGAGGTAGTCCGGAAGGTTATTCCGAGTCGCAGCCTTGGTATAACTCTGCGATCCTTCCGGATGGCAGTTTGGATATGGCGTATATGCAAAGGCTCAAATTAATTCTTGATAGGGCAGACGAGTTGGGAATGGTTGTTGTTTTAGGCCTGTTTTATGTCGGTCAAGAAAAGTTTATCAACGATGCAGCAGCCGTTAGAAATGGGATAAGAAATGCTGTTGAATGGGTATTGAAAAATGATTATAGAACTGTGCTTTTGGAAATAAACAATGAATGTGACTTTTTTAAATTGGATGGATTGACGCCTGAAACAGTTGATAAATCTATAAGATACGCAAAAAGTATCACCTATAAGGGCAGGCGATTGTTGGTGAGCGCAAGTTATGCCGGAACAATTGTTCCGGGAGAGAAAGTCCTGGCGGAGTCTGATTTTGTATTGTTGCATGGCAATGGGATATCGAATCCGGAACAGATTACGGCCCAAGTTGATTCGGTGAGACGATCGCCGGGTTATACAGCAAAACCTATATTATACAATGAAGATGATCACTTTGATTTTGAAGAAGAGGTAAATAATTTTGTCAAAGCCACAGCGTCATACGCTTCATGGGGATATTTCGATTTTAGAATGAAAGGTGAAGCGTATGAGCAAGGTTTTCAGTGCGTACCGGTAGATTGGGGAATTAATAGTGAGAGAAAACAAGGCTTTTTCAATTTATTGATGGAATGGAAAAATACTAAATGATAAATGATTAATAACATGAAAAGCAGAAGAGAATTTATTAAGCAAAGTGTCCTGGCTACGGCTGGAATGATGTTGGGCGGGCTGGATATGTCCGCAAAAAGTTACAGCCGGATAGTCGGTTCCAATGATAGAGTGAATGTAGGTGTTGTCGGTTTTTCGGACCGTTTTAAGGACACATTGCTTCCTTCTTTTAAAAATCATTATAAAGAGTTGAATTTCGATATTATCGGAGTTTCAGATATTTGGAAACTTCGAAGAGAAAAGGGGGTAAAACATCTTAGTGATACTTTCGGACATGCCATTCGAGGATATTTCAATAATGAGGAA
>CASFRL010000127.1 GCA_949297285.1 uncultured Bacteroidales bacterium | reverse complement strand
CATCTGCACGCAATTCGTCGATGACGATAACGCGCGATTTGCTTAACATGCCGGCGATTACATCGTCAGCTCCCAAAGTTAGGGTAAATAACCGGCAGCAATAGCCATAGTTCCAATGCCAAAGAGTGCGGTACAGCCCGTTTGCCGTATTGGTTAAATTAGCTTCATCGTACGTAATATTTTCCGGGGTGAGAAAACTGAGCGGTTCTTGTCGCAGATCTACACATCCCGACACTAACAAAACACTAAAAACGATTATAATAAATTTTTTCATCTTTTCTTTTTTTAGAATGAGAAGTTCAACCCTACCATATAATTTCGTCCGTTCGGATAATACCCCCAGTCGATACCTGAAGCCAGAGGTGTTTTCAAGGTTACTTCAGGGTCTATTCCCGAATATCCGGTGATCAGGAAAGGATTCTGTATCGACACATAGCACCTTAAGGACGATATTCGCAACTTTTGCAAAAAATTCTGAGGAAGACTGTATCCGACAGTTATACTTTTCACTTTTACAAAACCACCTTTTTCTACGAATAGGGAAGATATCCGCCCGCCGGTCGGAGTTTTGATAAATCCCTCGAGATACCCGCTTTCATCGTCGGGACGCCACCTATTATTCATTTCTGGGTTGGGCGTTAACCCGATAGTGCGTACCTGACGCGTATAATTATAGATGTCAAAACCATGATATCCTACCATGAATAAGTTGAAGTCAAAGTTTTTCCATGTAACGGTATTGCTCCACCCCCAATTGAATTTGGGTTGACCATTTCCGATAATGGTCTGGTCGTCAACTGAGATTGTCGGATCGTCATCGAGATTCTTAAACTTGTAAGAACCGGCTTCAGGACGGTCTGCTGACTCGGGCAGCTCAAGAACTTCGGCAGTTTTCCATATTCCGTCGTATAAGTATCCCCATATCGTACCGATTCTTTCACCTTTAATGTAGCGGAAATAATCATTTTCATAACCTCCGGAAGGAGTGATCATATCGGTATCGTCCGAAAATTTCTCAAAAGTACCTTGATTATGAGATAAAGTAAGGATACTGCTCCATGTAATATTTTTCTTGGCGATAGGAGTCGCATTGACGGTAACCTCGATTCCCTTATTCAGAATTTGGGCGACATTAGCCAACTTTGTTTCTTGTCCGGTATGGAGAGGGACATTGATATTGATCAATACATCTTTACTCAGTTTGTGGTAAAGATCGACATTGAATGCTAATCTGTTATTGAAGAAACCGAAATCAAGGCCGACGTTATATTGTTCGGTACGTTCCCATCCCAAATCGGGATTTCCTATGCGAAACAAAGAAATTACCAGATCATTGTCTGCATTTCGGCTTGCCGTGTATTCGTTAAATGCCGAATAGGCCGCAACCGATTGATTCCCGGTCTGTCCATATCCCAAACGCAATTTCAGTTGGTCGAAAGGCGATCCTTGCATAAAGTTTTCTTGTTTGATATCCCAAGCCAAGGCAAGAGAGGGAAAACTGTCCCAGCGTTTGTCGTAGGCCAAACGCGAAGACCCGTCCCAACGGTATGATGCAGTCAACATATATCGGTTCATAAAAACATAATTGACACGAGCCAGTGCCGACATCATTGCAGTTTTGGTACGTGAAGACACTCCTCCGGTTGTTTTTCCCAAAGAGGTATTGTTCGCTCCGATTTCGATAGAGGCCAGTCCGCTTGCCGAAGAAGTATTGACAAAATCATCGCTATAACTTTGCTCAAAGACAAATGTTGCATTCAGCCTGTGGCTGGAATTTATTTCTTTTATGTAGCTTAATATATTTGAGTTTATCCAGCTGTAAGACTGGCTGCTTTGAGCTTTGGCAGAAGTAATGGATGTCCCTGTCCATGTCTCATAACAATCTTCGTTATACGTAGAGCGGTAAAGACTCGAGCCGAAATTGAAACTTTGATTCACTCGCAGTGACAGCCCCGGTAATAATTTTAGATCGATATATCCTTGCAAACGCGATTTATAAGAGTAATCATCTTTATCTTGTTCCCAGATATGTCCCATGGGATTATATTGCGCGTTTCCTAACAGATTCAGATTGTTGTATTTCCCGTTCTCATCTTTGGGTGAAACCGTATTCGGGAAGGTTAAACTTTCGATCAATACACCTCTGTATTGATGAAATCTCGGACCTTGAGAGGTCGAATATTCTCCCCACAGATTTATCCCTGTTTTTAACCATGGCCTTATTTCACTATCGATTTTCGCACGATAATTGGCTATGTTATTTGAAGATGTTTCTACGGTACCTTCGTTTGAAGAATAACGTCCCGATATAAGGTATTGGGTTTTGTTTTCACCACCTGAGATCGATATTTCGTGGGTATGTTCTATTGCGCATTTCCTGAAAATATTTCCTATATAGTCATACCCGGCAGTTCCATTATCAAAAGCCGCGATTTCATCTGCATTATAAAATTCTTGTGTTGCAGCTCCTGAAGCGGTATAAAACTCGTTACCATATTCATTGGCCAACCGTGCAAACTCACCCGGAGTCATCATATCGGGTAAAGTATAAGGTGTCTTAAAGTTAACGTAACCGTTGTATTCCACTTTTATTTTCCCTTTTTCTGCATTTTTTGTCGTTACCAGTATAACCCCGTTGGCTCCTTGCGACCCGTATATGGCCGTTGCCGATGCATCTTTCAATACTTCTATCGATTCGATGTCGGCCGGATTCAATGAAGACAGACTTCCCCCGATAAACCCGTCGATTACAATCAGCGGGCCTGCATCGGCTTGTATAGAGTTGACTCCGCGAACACGGATTGTCGCTTCCGATCCCGGTTGTCCCGAAGCCGATACGATGCTTACTCCCGAAAGCCGGCCTTGTAACGCATCTGTGATATTGGATACAGGCATTTGCTTTAACGCTTCATCGGCCTTTACCGATACAACAGACCCGGTTAGATCCGATTTCCGCATAACGCCGTAACCTACTACGACTACCTCTTCCAGATTTTGATTGTCTTCTTCTAAAACAACCTTTAAAAAAGCTTTTCCGTTTACGGGTACTTGTTTGGTTTTGTATCCGATGCAAGAAATTTGCAATATGGTTTTCGGACTGCATTGAATTGTAAAATTTCCGTTTTCGTCTGTCATCGTACCTTTTTGGGTATCTTTTGCAAAAATGGAAACCCCGGGAATTTTTTCTCCGGATAAGCTCTCTACACTCCCTTTTAATGTCATGTTTTGAGCCGAAATATTTATTCCCAGCAACAGAAGGAACAAAAACAGTATCTGTCGTTTGATCATGATATTCTTCACATTAAATTAATTGAATTAGTATTGTCTGACCGTTGTTCGTATGGTATAAATATCTGATTGTCGGATGATGAATTTATTGTGTGTAATGGAATTTTATGAAAAGTTATCTTCGAAGTTTGTCGAACGTAAATCGCCGGTTAGTGCTTTGTGTCCAGACTTGGTAAATTAGGAAATCTCTCTTGGAATAAAAATCCTCACAATATGACTTTATCCTGTTTATCCCTTTCTGAAGAAAATGATAGATTCTTTTTACAATTGTATTGTATCGGCGGAACATTCCGCCGATACAATAAATAAAACACCTGTAACAATCGTTTTCATCAAATACCTCACAATATAATAGTTTTTGTTATCGAGTGTCCGTCTTTTAGGGCTTTTATGATATAAGACCCTTTCCCTAATATGATCGATTCGGGAGAACCACCGGTTTGGAATGATTTTACGCATTTCCCTGTAATGTCAAATATTTTTACATCACAGTAGGTCGAGTTTATGTATAAAATACCTGAATTAGCATAAATCTCTTTCCCTTCAATAGCAGTCTGTACAGGAATAATACCATCTGTAATAAGATCTATTTCATATACACCGAGATCGATAGGGTCTTCTTCGGTCATGGCTCTTTTTTTACCGGACAAATCGCAGTCGAATTCTACTAAGGCATCATAAAAACTGTTTCCTTTGTTGATTAAGAATGATGTCCCTTCCATTTTCCAATCTGCATTTCTTATTTCGGCAAGAGCATCTGCTGCTTCCGGATCGGTGATCGATACAGCACCTATGAATGTTGTCGGATTAATGAATTTTGCATAGTTTACCCCTTGTTCATCACCGGTATTGTTGTCCGATATTTCATATACGGGATAGAACGACCAATCGGGATTTTCGGCAGCCGTTTTTATATCGCCTACACCACGATTTGTTGCAATGCAATCAAAGTAGCTGACTGTCGAACCGGCTTTTGTATAAATGTAAGATTTGCTGTCTGTCGTGGTTTTGTTGTTCCAAACGACACTGTTTGCCAATGTCCCGCCGCCGTCTGCATCGAAAAATACAGAGTAACTATTGGCATCTCCCGTCAGGTTGTTGCAAATGGTCATGTTGATGAACATGGCGCCACGATCGGTATAGATAGGATATCCGGTATTGTTATAAACTAAACAATTTACAAATGTATTAGAGGGATAATTGGCGATAATAGCCGAGCCTTTGCCATATCCGTCGGTAGCACTACCTGCTATATTATTATAAAAAACACAATTAGTTATCACTCCTCCGGCATTAGCTCGTAAAACGCCTCCTATGCTTCCCCATTTCAATCCTCGATTGCTGTCAAATACACAATGATCAACATAACACAAATAATCATAAGATGTAGTAGAAAGATACAATCCTGCACCACCGTTTTTACAAGATGCCGAAGATGAATTATTGAAAAAATAGCAATATCGCACATTACCGCCCATGTACATTTGTACACCGCCGCCGCCCCATGTCGAAACGTTCTCGCGGAAAATACAGTTTTGTACGGTTCCGCCTTTTCTTACGGTAACGGCCGATCCTTTACTTTTTTCGAATGTAATACCGTCGATAATCGTTTCTGTCGTAAATTGGACCTTTTGATTTGTAATGTTAGATACCGTGGCTGCCGCATCTATTGACAGAATAGTTTGATTGACAAAATCCCAGGCTTGGCCGCCTTTTACTTTGTCCCGGTCTTCCAAAGCATTTTCTGTCCCTGCAAAGCCTCCGTACAAAGAAGTCCCGGATTTCATCGTCAAATATACTTTACTACCGTCCAATTCTTCATTTCTAATTGTATATGTACCGGCAGCTATCCATACCTCATCTCCTGCGCCGGCAGCCGCATACGCAGTTTGTATATTCGTGTATACCAGTCCTGCGTCTTTACTTTCCCAAGCCGTAGATTCTTCATTCGGCTTTACATAATATATTGTGGCATTTACCGCACCTGCCACGCACATTAAAATAAATAGAGATACAAATTTTTTCATGACATTTAATTTTTGAATTTGTATGACAAAAATAAGAGAACTCTTTGGGGCATATTGGATAATATTGTACGTAAAACAACCCAAAATTTTCCACCTTAAAAATTTCTCCCTCTCATAGGACAGGGTTATTCGTAAAGGAGAATTCCTTTAAAAACAGATAAATAAATGCTTATTCGGGAGAGCTCTTCCGATAATTTGTAGGAGATACGCCGAATTGGTTTTTAAAACATTTCCCGAAATATTTGGGAGATCCGAAACCTAAAGTGTAGGCAATATCTGCGACAGACATTTCCATGTTATTGCGGAGAAATACCGATGCTTTTTTTAATTTTATATTCAGAATAAACTCGTTGGGGGTCTGTCCGGAAATACCTTTTAATTTGGCAAACAATTTTGTCCGTCCCATATTCAGTTCGTTACATAAAATAGGAACATCAAATTCGGAGTCATCAAGGTGTTTCTCGATGACAGAACAAACTTTTTCTATGAAAATAAGATCTTGTTCGTTAGTCGCCAAGATTTTTGCCGATGTATCCGGTTGGCAACTGAATTTCTTCTGAAGGACTTTACGATTATTTACTAAATTGTTGCATCGGATCATGAGCGTTTCTATGTTGAACGGTTTTGTAATGTAATCGTCAGCTCCGTTTTTGAGCCCTTCTATATTACTCTCTATAGTCGTGCGTGCGGTCAATAAGATGACCGGGATATGACAAGTAATTTGATTTTCTTTGATTTTTCTGCATAATTCCGATCCCGACATGAAGGGCATCATGATGTCACTGAGGATGATGTCGGGTTGCCCTTCCAATGCTTTCTCATATCCGTCTTTCCCATCGGTAGCCAAAGACACGTTATATATGGGCGAAAAGATCTCTTTCAACATAAGCCGCAACTCGGTATTGTCTTCTACAATCAGTATCGTCGGGCTACCATCATTTTTATATAAATCTTGTTCTCCTATGAGTTCGGAAACGGTATCGATACCGGAATTCGATATTTCTTTTATACAAATTTGGTCTATATCTTCGGGTGCTGCTATCTCAGCCGATTTAAAATGAGACTTCCCTTTTTTCAGAGAGACGATAAAACAACTTTCTATTCCCGGAACACTCGATACCGAGATATGTCCAGAGTGTGCCTCTACGATCAGTTTTGAAAGAGCCAACCCTATACCTGTACCCGGAGTTGTATTACTTACTTGAACGCCATTGTCCACTTGATAAAATCGTTCGAATATTTTATCGATATGCTCTTTTGAAATGCCGATGCCGTTGTCTTTTACCGAAATCGAAACCGTTTCTTCTGTCTCTTCTATTTCTATGATGATATCTCCTTGTTCGGATGTGAATTTGAAAGCATTAGATATAAGATTGTAAAAGACCTTCTGCATTTGTAGCGGATCTATCCATACGAAAATATCTTTTTCAGGCTTCTCCAGTTTGAATGTTATATTTCTCAATCGGGACAATTCTGTAAAAGAGACATAGATCTCTTCCAAAAAGTCTTTTATATTTACCTGTGAAACTTTTAGCGTTAAGTGCCCTTGCTCATATTTCCGGAATTCAAGTAGCTCCGTAATGAGGTTCTGCATATGAGAAGCATTCCTTCTGATTGCCAGAACCTTTTTGTAGATTGTCGGCGCAATTTGTGGCGTTTGTAACAGCATGTCAACCTGTCCGAGAATGAGAGTCAACGGTGTCCTGAACTCGTGCGATATATTTGTGAAAAAACGCAACTTTGACTGATTGGTTTGTTCAATGCGGTCTTTCTCCCTTTTTTCATATTCGAGAGACGTTTGCAATAACAATTTCGATTTGGCAGAAGATAAATAGATATAAATTAAAGATATGATAATGGAGGCATATATTA
The DNA here is from genome assembly GCA_949297285.1 of uncultured Bacteroidales bacterium. GTDB lineage: Bacteria > Bacteroidota > Bacteroidia > Bacteroidales > Coprobacteraceae > Coprobacter. The sequence continues at coordinate 8,063 of CASFRL010000127.1, read as the reverse complement.
AATATGCCCACCAAGACTTGTAAAATGGGGGAGAGACATGGATCATCAATTGCTTTTCGCAAGCAATTTGCTGGTTTTCCTCCCATTTCCCTCTTATTTTTAGGGTATAGTCGCCTTCGGTAAGGTGCATAAAATGAAGTTTATATACCTGTGGGGGGATTTTAACCCATTGCTTCGAAAGCCCCTCCATTTGATATTCGTAGATACAGCGGTTTGATGAGATATAGTTGTCCGAGATAAAAGCAATGGAAAGTATTGTCTGATCGTGTTTTAAATTGATCTTTTTAGTAAATGCCAACGAAGATTTCAGTATGTTAGTAGAATCTCCCGGAACAATTTTGCAGTTGTTTACCAGAAGTTCTTGAAATTCGAGATGAAAAGGAGTGTACTCTTGTCTTAAATCTTTTTCAGTAAAAGAAATGACTCCGTCTATTCCCGACAGATAAATATGACCGTCCGAAGTAACGCAGACATCTCCGTTATAAGCCGAAGAGAGGGGAAAGCCATTTTCTTGTCCGTAGTTGTAAACTTTCTTGTTTTGAGGGTCGAACAGAGAGATGCCTTCAGTATGCAATAGTATCAATAACCCGTTTTTTGATTCGGCAATATTACCGATATAATTATTTTTTAATCCGCAACTCCGTTGATCAAACCGAAGGAAACAATCGTTTTTATCATCATATAAATTCAGCCCGCCGCCTCCGGTCGTTATCCATAATCGATCGTGAGAGTCTTTGAAAAGCCTTTCCATGTTATTGCTGCTTAAAGATGAACCGTCTTTAGGGTTATACAAGTACTCTTTTATCTCTTTTGTCTCCATATTGAGACAGAGCAGCCCTTTCCCCGCTACCCAAAGGTTTTGTTCCTTGTCGAATAATATGTCCACCACAAAAGGATTCCGTTTATGCAGCGATTTAGAAAAAAGAGAAAATTCATTGGTTCGGGTATTGAACAAATACAATCCGGAGTGGGTCCCGACTAATAAAAACTCTTTCTTGTATGGTTTGATTGCCCGTATCGAAGCAGCATCTCCAACAATATTTTGAGAATTACAATATTCATCGAATATTGTATATTCTTTGGTCCGGGTATTGAATTTGCATAAGCCGCCGAAATGAAGACCTAACCATAATAAATGATTTTCCTTGTCATAATATGCGGTTTTTATGTTCGATTTAAATAAATGTTGATTGCGGGGATTTTTAATAGGATATTGTATGCAATGTTTTTTTTCTACATCATAGTAAATAATACCTTCACCTTCTGTACATAAAAAAAGATTTTCATATTCATCTCTGATAATATTCCCGACAATAGAGGTCGAATTGTTTTCTTTTTCCGGATATTGCAGGTCGAGGTAAACGTATGATTTTATTTCGGGGTTAAAATAATTTACCCCTCCATAGTAGGTTCCTATCCAGATGCTTCCTTGTGTGTCTTTGTAAAGAGCCCATATAGAATGGTCGGATAATGTTTGTGAACCGCGCTTCCCTTCATTGTAAAATTTTAAAGATTGTTTCTCTTTATCTAACTGGCAGATACCCAAAGAAGTCCCGATCCAGATAGACCCTTTGTTGTCTTCGCAAATATCTCGTACGAAATTGGACGACAAGCGATTCTCCTCTTTGGAGGCTGCCGTGTGATAGTGCTCGACTAAGCGGGTATCTTGCATACAATACAATCCTTTTGTGTAAGAGCCTATCCAAATGTCTTTTTTTGAATCTTCATAAATAACAGAGACTCTTCCGATGTCGGGTAGCAGTTGTATGATTTGCTTATCTTTATCCAGATAGAAGACTCCTGAAGCAAATGTCCCGATGACAAGATTCCCGTTATCTAATTCCTTGATTGCTGATATATTTGTTTGAGGAGGGAATTGGAAAAATTTTTTTAAATGACCTTCTTTGTAAACATATAGGTGGTTGTATTCGGCGATCCATAACTGACCGTGACCATATGAGATGGCCGTACAGATATTATCTTTTAACGTTAAAAATTTATTTGTCCTTAAATCGTATTCTGAAATACCTCGATTGGTGAGGATAAACACTTTCCCGTTTCGGTCCCCGCAAATATATCTGATCCGTTCTCCACATAAAGAGTTGGTGTTGTCCGGATCGGGAGTAAAAATTTGTATCCCGTTTTGGTTATAGAGGTTTAATCCTTCTCGCGTCCCAAACCAAAAAGACCCTAACTCATCTTGGTAAATACTCATTACCGAAGGGTGGGATAATCCTTGACTTATCCCGAATTTCGAAAAAAATATATTATCTGCATACAATACATGGCAGCAAATCGAAAGATATAGAGTGATCAATCTTGCTGTAAAAAATTTTTTCATGATACGGTTATCTTATGATGCTAAGTCTTTTGCTTTATTAGCATGAAATAATATTCGTTTTTTTAATGTTTTTGATTCTCTTGCTCTTATATATCGAAAATCGAAATGGTGCAATTAAATGTTTTTCGTTTCTATCGGTAATTCAGAAATATAAAAACTATATTCGGCGATTCATCAAATAATAGATAATTTGCAAATGAAAATATATTTACATCAAGTACAATCCGTTTTCTCTTAACGATCGCCAAAGCGGGGTCGTTAAGAAATGGTCGAAATCTCCAAGATGACAGTTTTTGAAATCAACCTCTAAATCTCTCAAAGTTAACTCTTTTTTATTTTTATCCAATAAGCGATTCAATAAATTTTCTATCCATTTTCCCAAATCTGCTTTCAGTTGGAATCGGGCATCTCCGTCGTTGAAATGGAATAGAAATTCGGCGGTATGCATTTTCTTCCCTTTTTTATTTCGCTCATAATAGCGTATCTCCGGTAGTCCCGGTAGTAGATAATATATCCGTTTATGTCCGTCGTGCTGTGTGCGGTCTTGTTCATCGACAAGAAAGCGGGCAATATAGGTCGGGGGTATCTGAGTCTGGGGCACCGGTTGCTCAAACCATTTCGGTAACGGAATGTCAAACCCCGTTCCCCGCATATAGTTATACAGCGATTTTCGTAATCCTTCTTCGAAAATATCGTGATCGGCACCGGCAGTATCTTCAAAATCGATATCGTTGCGTGCAAATCCTCCGAACGGTTTTTCCGTAATTCGTATCGTATATTTTTCGGGATGGCGTCCTACCGGGCTGTGGGCTGTCAATGCAAACCGATGCCAGAATGCCGATTGCACCAATCCGTTTAAGAACAGTTGTCGTACAACCTCTAACGAATCGATGGTCTCCTGTGCAGTTTCAGACGGAAATCCGTACATTAAATATGCGTGTACCATAATCCCGGCTGCAGTAAAGTGATCGGTCACCTGCGATACTTGCTCTAACGACACCCCTTTATTGATAAGTTTCAACAATCGGTCTGAGGCGACTTCCAAACCTCCCGACACGGCAATACATCCGGCTTGTTTCATCAAGCGGCATAAATCTGACGTATAGCTTTTCTCAAATCTGACATTTGTCCACCAGATTACGGTTAAATGTCGTTTCAGTATTTCCAATGACAATTCTTTCAACAGCATGGGAGGAGCCGCTTCATCGACAAAATGGAATCCTCTTTCTCCTGTCCTGCGGATCATCTCTTCCATGCGATCGACAATCTCAACAGCGCTTAGTGGTTCATATCGGCCGATGTAATCGAGGTATCCGTCACAAAAAGCGCATTTCCCCCAATAGCAGCCGTGGGCCAAAGTCAGTTTGTTCCATCTCCCGTTGCTCCACAATGCGTGCATCGGATTGGTGATTTCGATGACCGAAAGATATTTGTCTAACGGCAATCCCGTGTAGTCGGGTGTACCTTTTTCTCGCATCGGTACATCTTGAATTTCAGTATTGTTCAGATAACGTACTCTCCCTTCTCGGCACATATAAGTGCGGACATAGCCGGTCTCGTCTCCTGTGATCAGTTGACGTAAAGGGGTTTCTCCGTCGTCCAGTGTAATGAAGTCGAAATATTCGAATATCCGGATGTCCGAGAGTTGTCTGAGTTCGGTCGATGCAAAACCTCCACCCATTTCTACCCGGATATTCGGATAGTTGTTTTTTATAAATTCCCCACAACGGAATGCACTGTACAAGTTTCCCGGGAAAGGAACCGAGAGCATGACCCAATCGGGGTTGCTGTCGTCGATTTTCTCTTGTAAAACAGAAAACATCAACCTGTCGATATACGTAGGCGGTTTGTGCAACTCTTCATATAGCTCGTCAAAAGAGGATGCCGATCGTCCCAGCCTTTCGGCATATCGGCTGAATCCGAAATGAGGGTCGACAACTCCGGTGATAAAGTCTGCAATATCTTCGAGATAGAGTGTTACGAGGTGTCTGGCTTTATCTTGCAACCCCATTGTCCCGAAAGCCCATTCCATATCTTCTTCTTCGGGATTTCTGCTCCCTGCCGGAAGAAGAAATCTGTCGCAAATCAAGTGCGTCAACGTCTGTTCTTGTCCTTGTAAGTAGGCTATCGCCCGGTCGATGGTAGAGATATACGCTTCTCGAAGTTTGAATATTCTGCGAAATTCCGGAGCCATGTGGGTAGTTCCCGATGCTGCTTCTTGAAACATCTGCCGGAGACCGTTTGCCGAGAAAAGCCGCAGAATGACTTCCAATCCGAGGTCTGCTTGGCTTGATTCTATTCCCAAGGTATTGAAATATCCTTTCAAATAAGCTGTTGCCGGATAGGGTGTGTTCAATTGGGTAAAGGGCGGTGTAATGAGTAATACGGTGTTGCCGGACATAGTGTTTCGATTTATGACAGAACAAAAATATTAAATTCTTATCATATTCCCAACACGATACGGCCTTGATCTAATGGCTTTCAACAAAAGTCGATGAGGCAAGATGCCTGTCGGAGACATCGGATTGTACCGTGTGAATAAAAAATAGCCGGAAATTTTTATTTCCGGCTATTTTTTATTTTATCAGGACCAAGAATTATTTTTTCAATAAAGCCTTTACCTGTTTCAGAACATTTTCGGTTGTGAATCCCAATTTCTCATCGAGTACCTGATACGGAGCTGAATGCCCGAAATGTTCGAGACCCCATACGACTCCGTTTTTCCCTACCAGGCGAGACAGCGTAGAAGGCAATCCTGCCGTGAGCCCGAATACCGGCAAATTCGAAGGAATTACAGTTTCTTGGTACTCTTTCGGTTGATTGAAGAAAAGCCCTTCGGACGGAGCCGAGACAACTTGTACTTTTATACCGGCTTCGTTCAGCAATGGAGCTGCTTCTGCAAGGGTCGATACTTCCGATCCGTTTGCCACCAATACGACATCCGGATTTTCATCTTTAATTACGATATAGGCTCCTTTTGCTGCTTGCAAAGCCTCTTCGAAACGGTCTCCCGAGGCAGCCGGCAGATTTTTGATGTTTTGTCGGGAAAGAATCAATGCCGTCGGCGTTTCGGTATTTTCCATCGCCAATTTCCAGGCTACACTGGTTTCTGGTCCGTCGGCCGGACGCAACACCAACATACTGTTTTTCCCATGATGGTTTTTGAGTTGTTCCAATAACCGTATTTGAGCTTCTTGCTCTACGGGTTGATGAGTAGGTCCGTCTTCACCTACACGGAAAGCATCGTGTGTCCAGATATATTTTACCGGTACTTCCATTAATGCAGCCATACGGGCGGCCGGTTTCATGTAGTCGGAGAAGACAAAGAAAGTTCCGCATGCGCCGATTATACCGCCATGCAATATCATTCCGTTCATGATTGCCGCCATCGTGAGTTCGCTTACCCCGGCTTGCAAGAAAGCGCCTGTAAAATCTCCATCTTTGAAAGCATGTGTTTTTTTCAAGAACCCATCGGTTTTGTCCGAGTTGGCTAAATCTGCAGACGAAACAATCATATTCTCGATTTGTTCGGCAAAAGCCGACAAAACATTCGCCGATGCCGCACGGGTAGCGATACCCGGTTTTTGGGCGATTGCTTTATAGTCGATTTCGGGAGCTTTTCCGGAAAAGAATTGATGCAGTTTTGTTGCGAGTTCAGGATTCTCTTTTTCCCAAGCCGCTTGTTTTGCCTTGCGTTCTGCCGCTATTTTTATCAATTCGGCTTTGCGGTCGGCATATAATTTTTCTACTTCAGGGAAGATTGCGAATGGTTCGTCCGGATTTCCGCCCAAGTTGGCGATAGTCTTTGCAAAAGAGGCTCCGGCAGCACTTAACGGTTGTCCGTGTGTCGAACATTTCCCTTCATAAGATTGACCGTCTTCGGTCACTACGCCTTTGCCCATAACTGTTTTCCCGATAATCAGTGTAGGACGGTTTTGCTCTTGTCCGGCTTCGATAAGAGCTCCTCTTATTGCATTGGCATCGTTTCCGTTTATTTCGAGAACGTTCCACCCCCAAGCCCGATATTTGGCTGCCGTGTCTTCTTTAGTTACGGCATTGGTATCGGTAGACAACTGGATGTCATTGCTGTCGTAGAACATAATCAAGTTATTCAATCCCAGATAACCGGCTATACGTCCTGCTCCTTGGGAAATTTCTTCTTGGATGCCACCGTCCGATATAAATGCGTAAGTTTTGTGTGCCATCCAATTCCCGAAACGGGTTGTCAGAAAACGTTCAGCGATTGCTGCTCCTACTGCCATGGTATGACCCTGTCCAAGCGGCCCTGAAGTATTCTCGATTCCTCTCATTACATCTACTTCGGGATGTCCCGGAGTAGGACTTCCCCACTGACGGAATTGTTTCAACTCATCGAGTGTAAATTTTCCGGTCAATGCCAATACCGAATAAAGCATCGGAGACATGTGCCCGGGATCGAGGAAAAAACGGTCTCGATTGATCCATTTAGGATCAGAAGGGTCATATACTAAAAATTCAGCAAAAAGGGTGTTTATAAAATCGGCACCTCCCATTGCTCCACCGGGATGACCAGATTTTGCTTTTTCAACCATTGATGCAGCAAGAATACGTATGTTGTCAGCTGCTTTGTTAAGTATCGTCGTATTTACCATGGAATAATGTATTTTTTACAAAGATACAGATTATTTCTATTAAAAAAAGTGCTTTTTCGAAAGGAAATACAGAAATAAAAACGGCTATTGGAGGGTATTTGTAGAGAAGGAGTCGGCCTTATTGTATTTTTGACAATATTGTGATAGGGAGGAAATCTTTTATTTAATACCTGTTGAAGATATATCTTATTGTAAATGAGACTGTCTACTTATGGGTAACAGCTTTTTTTATTGTTGCATTTGTAATGTCTGTTTTTTTTCCATTTTTTTGTCGTCGAATAATTTATCGATAAAAGATACCGGTCCCTGTTTCCCTCTTTTTATGTCAGAGATTGTTAGATTATTCGATGTCGGATTGAGGTTAGAGTATCTTTTGCACAACGGTATTATTTTTTATCTTTTCCTCTCGGGAATAATTGCTTTTCAGAAACGCCGAGTTCTTCGGCGATGACTTTCTGCGTCAGCGCATCCGGTGTTTGCACTCCGGCAATCCACATGCGTACGGTTTTTTCCGATTTTAATGTTTTATGGGCAATATATTCGACAAAAGCGCTTTTGGGGGCTTTTACAACACGCCGGTCCGGCAACGATTTGTAATATTCGATAAACGAAGCACTGCCGATGGGGAAATCTTTGAATGTCATTTTTCTGTATCAAAGTTGGTTATTCATCGTAATATTTATATTTTTGTTTCGTAATATATTTTATTACGAGGCAAATATATAACAATGTTCGTTAAAATCAAAACAAATAACGAATAATATTCGTTATTTGTATAAAATATTCCGATTTATGGATTCTGTTAAAGAGAGACTCAAGGCATTTATAGAATATAAAAAAATTTCGATAAGAAGTTTTGAGAATCGGTGTGGATTGTCATATGGATATGTGAACAATATGCGGGTTTCCATACAACCGGCAAAGTTGAAGAGCATATCGATACAGTTTCCTGATCTGAATAAGAGCTGGTTGCTGACCGGAGAGGGCGAGATGCTTGTCACTTCGGAAAAGACCTCTTTGGCAACCGAGGCGGTCAGCGGTTATGGTAATGTATTCAAATCTCCGGGGATAGTCTCTATTCCCGCAAAAGT
>CASFRL010000126.1 GCA_949297285.1 uncultured Bacteroidales bacterium | reverse complement strand
CGGATCGTATGCCCGGCCTTGAAATAAGAGGCTATATCATCGTTGGCGACATTCATCTCCATACCGTCGACCTCGCTCAAACTCATCTTATCATATGCCGTATATTCATAATCGAAACTGACAATACCTTTCTTTCCGATGATAAATGCCGTACTTGCCATAAATTTCCAAGGAGTAACCAAATTATACTCGTAACGTCCCTCCGGAGCATCGGTCATGTCATCGCCCACAAATGTTTCATTCGTATTTTCATTGACATAAGCATAGCGATTTCCTACACTTGCCGTATAATAATCGCTCATCGAATAATAGGTAGGTGAATGGAATGACAAACCCAAGCGCCAATAGTTCGTCAAGCGGGCAATCAATCCGAGCTTGACATTGACTCCGGTACCCTCGGTTTTCAACCGGTTCCATAAAGAAAACTCGCTGCTTGTTATCGGATAATTATAAACCTGATCGCTACTCTCTTCATATACGGGAACAAATCCGGATGTCCCGGCCAGATTTTCGTCGTGATAAGAGGTCATTTCATAGTCGAGATCCATGATACCGAGTCCAACTCCGAAATAAACGACATTCGACACATTGCCTCCAAAGTTGAAGGTATATTCATTGGTGTGTCCTCTTTCCCGGACAGAAAGCATTCCATCTCCGGAAGTACCTTTTCCGAAAAGGCCCTCGTAACTGTCTTCATAATAACCCCCTTCAGGATTTTCTTGAGGAGAGATCAACAGCGACTCATATCCTAAAATACTCAACCAAGGAAGTCCGTTAATATCATAGGCATCGCCACTGCCTACATTTATACCGCCCAAATCGCTCTCCAAAATTCCAAAAGACTTATCGGCAATATAATTTGTGACAGATGACTGAAGATGGTTATATTTTACCCGATATGAGCGATCATAAGAGTTACGACGATTATAGGCAAATCCGAAATTATAAGAGACCATTCCCAAAGACTTTCCTGTGTTAAAAGTTCCGATTATACCGACATTGTCAAAGGCAAACTGGGTCAGATTATTTTTCATGTTTACAGCCGTCTTGGTTTCTGAAGAGTTTCCGGCGATGTCTAAAGTCGTTACAATTTCATTGCTACGATACACTCCTATACCTGCGGGATTCTGCGAAAGCGTGGAGACATCGCCGCCTAAAGCGCCAAACGCACCGGCCATTCCCATGTAACGCGCCGTACCTTTTATATCGGTATGAGAATAATCATAGGCATTCATACTGCCTTGAGCAAATAACGAGGTTGCACAACACAACGTTACTGCTATAATACAAATTGTCCGCTTCGTTTTCATAAGATACTAAATTTATAAACAAAAAGCCCGCATCTCTCCGCGAAATTCGATTCGCGATGGCATGGGGCTTTTATTGTGCCATTTCCATTATCAAGTCTTTTGTTATCGTCCCGTTTTTTATCTTGTACGTCCACGAGAGCCACCGCTACTACGGCCTACACTTCCGCTCGATCCACTACTGCGAGAAGATGATGGTGCCGGGCTGTAACTGCTTCCTGAACTACGCCTCGTACTGGTTGACGGAGTATATGTACTACGTCCTCCGTTACTATTACGTACCCGGGATGAGGTTCCCGAAGAGCTACGGGAAGAAGAACCCGAACGATAGGTCGAATTGCTGCGGGTTGTCGTACCCAATGGGCGACTGTATGTAGTATTACCGCTGGAGGATGTACCAATACGTGTACGTCCGCGATTTGCATTGGATTCTCTCATTATCGGCTGCTTGTTGGACGAAGAAGAGCCCGAATACCTGTTATTTCCGACCGAAGTACTCATCGTCCTGTTTCCGTTGCTATACCGATTTGAAGAGCCGTAATTTCCATAAATGGTGCGTCCTCCGTTCGAATAACGGATATCCCGTCCGCTATTCCATCCCGGACGATGCCCCGGGTAATAACCGGGATAATGATGGTGGCCACCCCATCCCCAATGCGGATGCCAGAACGAGCCAGCCCAACCCCAATACGGATCGTACCCCCACGGATACCCCCAATAGAATCCCCAAGAACCGAACCCAAAGTTCCAACGCCACGATAAACTTGTGTAGCTATAAGGAGCCCACATATAGTTCCAATACCAGGGATTGGTCCAAGTAGGTGTTACATAAGCATAAGAATTATCGATATATACATTCCAGTCCAAAGGGTTCAGGAAGTAAATATCGGTATAAGCCGGGTCTGAAATATGTATGGTAAATTTCGGATTATGAAAACGGCGTATCCGTTCTGCATATTCCAAGTCGCTTTGAGTTCCCTCAAAACCATTCAGATAATATCCTGTATAATCATCTGTATCGGCATCTTCTTCCTGCTTTTCGGCTTGCGTCATCTGCGTAGACTCATCAAGGGTTACAGCAGGAATCGTATCGTCAACAATTTCCGAAGAATAACGCCGATTATAAGCATCTACTACGCGATCATAATCAGACTGCTCGGTCGATACGGCAACCGTAGAAACAGCAACAGGCTGTTGCACAGTAGCGGTAGTCGACTCCGATTTTTCCTCTTTTTTCTTTTTTACAATCGGGTTCTCTTCATTCGGTTGATAATACAAATCATCCTCGGGGATATATTTTTGTCCAAAAGCAATAACAGACAATCCTAAAAATATCAGGACAAACGATAACTTTTTCATTTTCATTGTGATGTCCTCCCTATTAATAATTCATTTCTACTATTTTGACTCAGTCTGCCAACAAAAGTTTAACATTATAGCCGCACTTTACCATAATTTAATGTACATGCATACACAAATAAAATAACAGACCGCATCTTATTGTAAAGATGCAACTTTTTCAATCGTTCGCTGCATCTTGAAGCAAAGATAAGATTTTGAAGGTTCAAAAAATACTTAATAATGAATAATTTAATCTATAAATACATTAAAAAAGCGTATTTTGCTTTCACAAAACACGCTTTCATCGATAAGAAATAGGAAATATATATAAAACACAATCGGCTCAAACCTATTTTGACTGCTCTACCGTTTTATCAGGCTTCACGTCATAAGAGAAAATGATCAAGGCCACTCCCCAATAAACAAAAACAAACGAACAGAGAAAAACAATACTGTAAGCAGCTGTAAATGGGGTGAAAAAGAAGAGGAAAGAGATAAGAAGCATTATTATTCCGTTGATCAAATACAACCACCAATATTTATAAACCGACGTCATGGAAAATGCCGAGACAATACTGCTGATCCCTTTAAACAAAAATATGAAAGCAAAAAAATAGGGAAGTGTCAATTCACTCAAAGCCAAGTTACTAATCAGCAAAAAGCCGACAAATATATCGAATATTCCACCGGCAAGCCACCAGCCCCAACCATGTCCGCGTTTTTCTATATCGCCGGAAATCGTTAACTGGACGACTCCAAAAAGAACCAGTCCCCACCCCAGCAACATAGAGATGACAGCATATCCTATAACAGGCTGCAATAAAAGCCACAGTCCGGCAGGAATCATTAAAATCCCGATCAACATTATTCCCCACCAGTATTTGGTTTTTCCCCAAAAATTAAAAACTGCAAGTTCCATAATCTTTTTATTGTTTTATCGTAATACTTAATTTTTCAATTTGTAACTATAACAAGGATAAGGGGCTTTTAGATTGCCCCGCACACGTTAAAGATTATCAAAACAATTCTATACTTTTGTTACAAAAGTCTTTTTATAAGCCCGACTTCTTTAATTCTGATTTTTTAGTTTTATCTTTGCAGCCGTATGAAAAGAATTTCGGGACTTCTTATTATCTTAGTCTGTTGCTTTTTCCCGGCGAATGCCAAGAAAAAGCCGGTAATTGCAGAACCGTATGCATGGCGCAATACACAACCGTTAGGCAATCGGTATCGTGTACCGATGGATACGCTTCAACTCAATTTTTACCAAACCGACCAGCCGTCATCATATTCGACAGCTTACGGGTACACCGGGAATTTGGGAGGGCCGGGATTTTCAAAGATATTTTTTGATCGCCCGCAAATGCCTCAGTTCATATTCAAAGCGCCTTTTCATCCGTGGATAACAACTCCCGAAAATTTCGATTTTTACAACACGCGCATTCCCATGACACTTTTATCGTACCTTACCGGGGGATCGAAGGTAAAGAAACAAGATGACTTAAAAGCCGTGTTTTCCGGGAATGTAAACGAAAAGTTGGGATTTGGGGCCAATATACAATATCTTTATTCTCGGGGGAGCTACGACCACCAAGCGTCAAACGAGCTTTCATGGCAACTTTCATCCAATTATATCGGTGAAAAGTACCAATTGCAGGTCATGTTCAACACCTATAATTTCGTCGTTCAAGAAAACGGGGGGCTTGCCGACGACAACTATATACTCCACCCTACCGAAATGGACGGAGGGACAGGAATCGACTCTCAAAGTATACCCATCAATCTAAGCGATGCCTACAACCGTGTAAGAGGGCAGAACTATTATGCTACACAACGCTATAATGTCGGATTTTATAGGACGGAGAAAAAAGATACGGCAACGATCGAGACATTTGTTCCGGTAACCAGTTTTATCCATACCATAGAGTATGACCATAATTTCAGGCGTTTTGTCAATCTCTCGGCAACCGAAGATCAAAAATTCTTCAAAAACACCTACTTCAACAAAAACGGGACGAATGATACGACCAGTTACTGGTCACTTAAAAATACGCTCGGGATTTCGCTACTCGAAGGATTCAACAAATATGCCAAAATGGGGTTGGCCGCCTATATGACTTATGAAATACGTCAATTTAAACTGATGCCGGATACCGTTCCTTCGGCCTTTGCATTCGCACCCGAAACTCCGGCGTTGGGAGAACCGGTAACATTTATTCGGAAATCATCGAACCGGTACTATACCGAAAATATTTTATGGGTCGGCGGAGAGATCTCAAAACGGCAAGGAGAGCTGCTGACTTATACGGCTAACGGACGGTTGGGATTGACCGGTCCTGAGATCGGATCGTTCGACGTAAACGGAGAGATACAGACCCGTTTCCCGTTGTTCAAAGATACGGTTCGACTAAGAGCATACGGCTTTTTCAAGAATCTCGAACCGGCATTTTATTATAAGCACTACATATCCAACCATTTTATATGGGATAATAACTTCAATAAGATCAGGAGTTTCCGGGTGGGAGGAGAATTTCAGATCGAACGTTGGAAAACATTTCTGAACGTAGGAATCGAGAATGTGCAAAATTATGTCTATTTCGACGAAAATTGCCTGCCCCGTCAAGAAAGTTCGATCATGCAGATCTTCAGTGCCAAACTAAAACAGTCTTTTAAAGTGGGGATTCTCAATTTAGATCTCGAAGCCGTTTACCAGAAATCGAGCAAACCTTCTATCATCCCGCTTCCCGATCTCAGCGCATTCGGTAACTTGTATTTGTCTTTCCCGATAGCCAAAGTATTGAGTACCCATATAGGTGTAGATTGTCGCTATCACACCGAATATTATGCCGAAGGATACCAGCCGGCGACGCTATCGTTTTATAACCAGCGAGAGTTTAAAATAGGAAATTACCCCATGATGAATGTATATGCAAACATGAAACTGAAAATGGTCCGTTTTTATGTTTTATATTCAAACTTCAACCAAGGAATGTTCGGGGGCAACAACTACTTCTCTATGCTGCATTACCCGATAAATCCTTCGACATTCCAATTCGGAGTTTGTGTTGACTTTGCAAACTAAACCTTATTATAAAATTATTATGAAATATAAAAAGCGGTTTATTCTTTACATCGTTTTATTGGGTATGGTTCTTTTTATCATGCACATGATACGTACCCAAATACTGATCCCGGCACATGCTCCCCGCGATATTCACGAGATAGAACAAGACACGTTGCGGATCGTGACAGACTATACGCCATTAAGCTACTACATATCAAATGATACGATATCGGGATTCGACTACGAATTGTCTCAACTGATTGCCAAACGCAGCGGATTAAAAGTAAAGGTATATCCCGAAGTCAGTCTGAAAAAGAGCATAGACGGTCTCGAAAAAAAACAATACGACATTATAGGACGTCCGATTCCCGTGACGACAGACAGCAAAGAGAGTTTCTTATTTACCGAACCGATCTTACTGAACAAACAGGTATTGATACAGAGAAAGGCTGAATACAACAATGGAAAGGCTCCGATACGAAACCAACTCGATCTGGCAAAAAAACAACTGAACATTATCAGCGATGCGCCTACCCGCCTACGGATTATGAATCTGGCCCACGAAATAGGAGATACTATTTATGTCAATGAAGAGAATATTTACGGAGACGAACAATTGATTATCATGGTGGCCAAAGGCGAAATCGAATTTGCCGTATGCGACGAAACAATTGCTCAAGAGATGAGCAAACACTATCCTGAAATAGATTTCAGTACCGACATCAGTTTTACTCAATTCCGATCATGGGCATTGAGGCAGACTTCGCCTTTGCTCCTCGACAGTTTGAATGTATGGCTGAAAGAGATCAAAGAGAGTGACGAGTTTCAGAAACTTAAAATGAAATATTACAAGAAAAAAAGATAAGCGACAAGACAGGGCCTTATCGAGAAATTGCCGTTTTTTTATTATTTCTCAAAAGGAAGTACGGGAATGCCTTTTTCAAATATTTTTATCCAACAAGAAACGATGAAATACGATTTCGACACAATAATAGACAGGCACGGAACAGATGCCTTAAAAGTAGAAGCGTTGTCTTCTCAAAAAAAGGAAAACGATTTGATCCCCCTTTGGGTTGCAGATATGGACTTCGCCACTCCTCCGTTTATCATCGAGACAATACAGAAACGCTGCCAACATCCGATTTTGGGATATACGAATATTCCCGAATCTTACTATTCTTCTATTATCGGATGGATGAAGAAACGGTATTGTTGGGACATCGAGAAAGAGTCGATCTTGTTCACTCCGGGAATTGTCCCCGGACTTGCCTTTGCGATAAAATGTTTTACGGCTCCTGAAGATAAGGTGCTGGTAATGCCACCCGTCTACCACCCCTTCTTTTTGGTTCCCCAAAACGAGAACCGCGAGGTCGTATTTTGCCCCTTGATATTAAAAGATGGTCAATACCATATCGATTTCGAACTTTTCGAGAAAACTGTAAAAGGTTGTAAGGCCTTTATTCTCTGCAATCCCCACAATCCGGGCGGACGAGTCTGGCATGCAGAAGAATTGAAACGGATTGCATCGATTTGTGCCCGAAACGAGGTACTGGTTATCTCTGATGAAATACATGCCGACTTGACATTTCCACCATACCAGCACACCCCGTTTGCAACCGTATCTGAAGAAGCAGCCGACCATTCACTGGTTTTCATGTCGCCCAGCAAGACATTCAACATGGCCGGTCTTGCAAGCTCTTTCTGTATCATAAAAAATAATCGCCTTCGCAAAAAATTCAAAGATTTTACAGAAGGCAGTCATCTGTCCGAAGGACACGTATTCGCATTCAGAAGTGTAGAAGCGGCCTACACGTATGGCGAAGAATGGCTCTCACAGGTGCTGGAATATCTTCAAAAAAATATCGTTTATACCGATAGGTTCCTAAAAGAAAAAATGCCTCGAATAAAGGCAATTATCCCCCAAGCCTCATTTCTCATATTTTTAGATTGCCGAGCGTTACACCTGTCTCAAAAAGAGCTGGTCGACTTTTTTGTCGATAAAGCCCATCTTGCGCTAAATGACGGAAGCATGTTCGGGAAAGAAGGGGAAGGTTTTATGCGGCTAAACATAGCATGTCCGCACGCCATTCTCTCAAAGGCTTTGGAACAATTAGAGAAGGCTTATCACGACCTTTTCGAATAAACTTGTACTTTTATAAATCGCCCCTATGCAAAAAAAAGATTATATATTGGCCGATAATCAAGATATTACACGCATAGGGTTGCATTCTGTCATACAAGAGCTTAATCTGTGCAAACGCATCATACCCGTGTGTTCGAAACGGGAACTAACGCCGTTGTTGAAAGAAAATCAAGATGCCATAATCGTATTAGACTACACGCTCTTCGATTTCTCAAGGCCTGAAGAGTTGTTCAATATCCAAGAAAGATTTCCGCATACCCGGTGGATTTTGTTTTCCGAAGAATTGACACCCGGATTTATCGACAGAGTTTGTCAAAACCGGGCATTCTCCATCTTATTAAAAAACGCTTCGAAACAAGAGATTTGCGAAGCCCTCACAGATACGATATCCGGAAACCTGTATCCTTGCACTCTGCCGGAAAATCAAATTCAGACCGTCAAAGAAGAGGTGATATCCGATCGTCCCATACTAACGGCCACAGAGAAAGAGATTTTAAAATTGATTGCACAAGGAAAATCGGTCAAAGAGATTGCTGCCATCCGCATATCGAGCGCACATACAATCATCACGCACAAAAAGAATATATTCCGGAAACTGGGAGTCAACAATGTCTATGAAGCGACTCGTTATGCTTTTCGTGCCGGAATAATCGACATTGCCGAATATTGCATATAATAAAAGGGCCAGAAAAAATTTCCTGACCCCGTAAACCGTATTTACTCAAAGTGAGACTCAATCCAACGGATATTCTTCGAAAGCATATAACACTGTCGATAAATAACGTTCTCCTGTATCGGGCAATAATGCGACAATTACTTTCCCCGCATTCTCAGGCATTTTTGCCAGTTCGACAGCGGCATAAACCGCAGCTCCGGAAGAGATTCCGACCAAAAGACCTTCTTCCTTGGCCAATTCCCGGCTGGTGCGTATCGCGTCATCATTCTGGACAGGAATAATCTGATCGATTACTGCAGGGTTATATATGCGAGGCACAAATCCGGCTCCAATTCCCTGTATTTTATGCAGGCCGGGCTTTCCTCCGGAAAGAACCGGAGAGTCGGCAGGTTCTACGGCAACGATCTTCACCGCCGGATTATGCTTTTTCAATGCCTCTCCGACTCCGCTTATCGTACCTCCGGTACCCACTCCGGCTACAAAAATATCTATTTCCCCGTCGGTATCTCTCCAAATCTCCTCTCCCGTACTCTTCTTATGGGCAGCCGGGTTTGCCGGATTTTCGAACTGTTGCAGAATAACCGATCCGGGTATTTCATTCTTCAATGATTCGGCTTTATCGATAGCACCTTTCATTCCCTCAGCACCCGGAGTCAAAACCAGTTGGGCTCCCAATGCTTTCAATAAATTACGACGTTCGATGCTCATCGTATCGGGCATTGTCAAAATCAGATGATACCCTTTAGATGACGATACAAAAGCCAACCCGACACCGGTATTTCCGCTCGTCGGCTCAATAATCGTCGCACCGGGTTTTAAAATCCCCCGGGCTTCGGCATCCTCGATCATGGCTAATGCAACACGATCTTTTACGCTGCCTGCCGGATTAAAATATTCTAACTTGCCTATTACTTTTGCCTGCAAGTGTTTGCTCGCATTAAAATTTGAGAATTCCAATAACGGCGTATTCCCGACCAAATCGGTCAATGTTTTAGCGATCTTTGCCATATTATTCTGTTTTATCGATTATCGTTTTCTACTTTGACAAAGATACGCTTTAAGGCAGACCTATCCTATACCACAGATATGGTATTTTACAATTTTTATCCGTTTGTATTATCGAGGTGAGAGCCCCGATTATAAACGCAAGGAAATGCTATCGAATGGCAGTCTATTTTTTGACATCATCAAGCTCGACCAGTTTATTGACAATCGCATAAATCGTCAACCCGGCCGGAGAATGGATTTGCAGTTTTCGCACGATATTGCGTCGGTGTGTAATGACCGTATGGATAGAAAGACATAACTTCGAAGCTATTTCTTTGTTTGTCATCCCCTTTACGACACAAACGACAATCTCCTTTTCCCGAGAACTGAGGGTCTCTGATTCTTCTTCGACAACCTCATCTCCCGGACAATCCTGCAAATGCAATATTTTTTCGGTTATCGTATCCAGATCATCAAACACCGAAATAACCTCATCATACTTATTTAAAAGAGAGGCATCGAGCAACGACCCCTGTAAGGCAATGCACTTGATATGGGAAGTACGGGGATTTTCCTTAAAATGATTCAAATCGAAATATCCGTCAAACACAGGATTTACAATCAGTATATCCGGGGTATGCATCCGTATAAACTCTTGCAAAGCATCTGTGCTCAATACCTCCATCGGTTGAATTTTCAGGTTCGGAATGCGTTTGAGGACAGCCGACATACCATTCCGGATAATTACAGAATTCTCAGCAATGGCAATACGTATCGTTTCAGAGCTTTTCATTTTCCTCGAATTTTTTTTCAAGTTGTGCTACTGTCGGGACAAACAGCAAATCTTCCAAATTGCAATGCGACGCCAGGTCCTGTTCACAAGAATAGATATCGAATAGTACCGAATTCAGACTGTTATTGCTCTTTTTTGCGGGATAATATTTGATGATTATATTTTTCAATTCGGTCAGTTTTGTCTCTATCTGGTTATGCTTTCGGGCAAAGATCAAAATATTATAGTCGTTTTTTTTCTTCCCTTCCAACAATGATGAGACATAGTCGAAAACCATATTGTCTTCATACTCCATGTGCCGACGCACTTCGTTTACATATTCATCATAGAACTTCAGGATCAAAACGGCAACACCGTCTTGCGAACAGTCTATCGCTTCGATCAGCTTGCGACGGATAGCAGGCAAACAAAAATCAAGAAAATAGGAATGGGAATTTTTGAGGTATTCCATTAAAGAGCGAACAGACAAATCGGCTCCACCGGCAACAAACTGCTCGTTGTCCATAAAGTTAACGACAGCCAAGAATGTTTTATAATCGACATGGCAAGAGTCACATACTTCTTTCACATTTTTGTCCCCAAAACCCAACGGCAACCCGAAACGGCTCATCACCATCAGCAAAGTATAGTTTTCACAAATAAGATCGCTCATCTTATCTGTTGCTTTGTATTTAGGAACGTTATCGCTCATACGCTTACTTTCAATTTTTGGTTTTCGACGCAAATTAACGTATAATCGAGATAAAACGCAATCCCTATTTGTAGGTATTTAAGTAAGATTTTTCAGCATAAATAATGATCGCTCGTTTTGAAAATAGGGAAAACGGTACCTATCTTCGGGTATCGGACGACTCTACTTCTACTTTTTGGCTTTTCGAATATCGGGCAAAAACCAAGCTATTAATCCCAATAATGGCATATAGGCACATAATTGATATACATATTCTATTCCGAACTTATCGGCCAAACCGCCTAAAACAGCCGAAGCAATACCGGCAATACCGAAAGCCAAACCGAAAAACAGGCCTGAGATGAGCCCGAGTTTAGACGGCAACAATTCTTGCGCATAAACCAGTATGGCCGAAAATGCCGAAGAAAGAACCAAACCGATGATGACACTCAAAACGGCTGTCCACAAAAGGTTGGCATGGGGCATAATCAGGCTAAAAGGCGCCGCTCCCAGAATAGAGCCCCAAATGACATACTTGCGACCGACTTTGTCTCCGATAGGCCCTCCCAACAAGATACCCAAAGCGGAAGCAAACAAGAATGCAAACAGGAAAAATTGCGACGCCCGGACGGTAACACCGAATTTCTCGATCAGAAAAAATGTATAGTAACTGGTTATACTTGCCAAATAGACATATTTGGAAAAGATCAGAATCAGCAGAACCGATAACGAAAATATTGTCTTTCTACGGGATAATGGCGGAGAAATAATGACAGCTGACTTACCTTTATCTAAACGCAAAGCTTTCAATTTTCTCTTATACCACCGGCAAATCGGCATCATCACCAGTATGGCACACAAAGCCAACAGCGCAAAAAACACGATATTGCGCTGACCATAAGGCTCGATACACAATGCGGCAAGCAACGGGCCCAAAGAACTTCCCATATTGCCGCCTACCTGAAAGACCGATTGGGCAAGCCCCCGCTTCCCCCCGGATGCCAAAGAGGTGAGCCGGGATGCTTCGGGATGCAGTATCGAAGATCCTATACCGATCAAGAATACGGAACACAATACCTGATGCAGGGTTACGGAAAAAGCCAACACGACGAGCCCGACAAGGGTAAAGCTCATCCCGACAGGCAAAAACCACGGATTGGGCCGCTTGTCGAGATAAAAACCGACTAAAGGTTGAAACACCGATGCCGAAATCTGATAAACTAAGGTTATGAATCCGATCTGAACGAAACTCAAGGCCATACTCTCTTTCAACAAAGGATATACGGCCGTGATCACCGACTGCAACGTATCATTCAGCAAATGGGACAAGCCTAATGTCAATAATACCCGAAAGGCGGTACTCTCCGCAGCATTCGAAAAAGATTGTTCTTGCATAACTCCTGATTTTGGGAGCACAAAAGTAATAAAAAAAGAGGCTCAAAAAACTTCCGAGTAAAAAGTCTTGAACCTCTCTCCTTTTTATTTTATGAAAAATCACTCCAACAACGACTGCAAATATTCCTCATTCAACTCGGGGATAGTTATAGGAATGTTCTCCTTCTCTGCATTTTCTATTTCTACGTTCACTTGCTCGATTTCTTTCAGCAGGGCATTAAAAAGACGCGGAGAAATATTCAGATCTTTTGCGTCTTCCACATCACAGACATATCGGCCATCTTCTAATTTTACGTGTTGAAAAAAACGGTAATACGCCGCCTTTATCTTATTCCCCTCAACAGAGGCTACATCGTCATTCCCTATCATCTCACTAAAATTCAACGCATCTTTATCGACATCGATATAATCGTTGTTCTCCACTAAAGCTTTCGCCGAAATCAATTCCGAATCGTCTATACTCCGGGCCTCCTTATTGGTTCGCTCACTGCAACCCAACACAAGGAACAAACTGCATAAATAAAAAATAGATTTTCTCATAAACTTTATATTTTAAGGTTCTGAATAGGATAATCCAACATTAGCATATACATTTCGCAAACGACCCGGTAAAAATGAAAAGATCCAATCATTTACTCCAGAAGCAGAACTATCGCCTAAATACTGATAAGTTTCAAAAATAGTTTTTCTCGGCCACAAAATAATTCTCCATTTCTTTCCACCCTTACTCTTCACATCTAAATTGCACTCGACTTCTATATGAGAAATACCCGAAGACTTATTCTCATAAGTAGCTGTCACCGTACCCTTCGCCTTAAACGGTCCATAAGAAACAGGATGGTCATCCAATACCGTACCTTCCCAAGCTGTAAAACCTGAAGCGCTTCTTGGTTCAGCATAAAAAGGGAAAAGACATAAAGCAAAAACTAACAAAAAAACACTTTTTTCATAATAAATATTTTTATTCACAATTTAAAAATACATAATTTTCATAAGAAGATATAAACCATATATTAAAGATATAAGATAATAATAGGTTGTATTGGAGTTGCTAATATTCTAGCATCACAAATATAAAAAAAACAATATTTAACCACAAATATTATTAAATAAAATTCATTAAACCAAATACAATTTTACAAGAATTACTAATAGGTATTATTGTTACACATATACTATGATGGATAAATCTCCACATCAACTATAATACAAATTCCGACTCACTAATTAAAAACTTCTCTGAAAGAATAAAAATGTTTTATTTCATTGTATAAGCAATATCGGGATATTTGTTATATAAGCTCTCAAAACTATTTCAACAAAAAATAGTATTAACCAACACTAATACCATAAAAACTACAATTAAAAAGGAAGTTAAGAGGTACATAAAAACCCTTTAAACATTAGTCAACGAAACCTTTTCTCTTTTAAGAAATCGGGATATTCCCGGATATAATCGCTTTCGTCATACAGTTCCGAAGCCAAAACTAAAGAAACCGCTCCCGAAGAGAAGTTATTCAATTCACGCCAAATTCCGGGTCGTACCAACAACCCGTAATAAGGA
>CASFRL010000125.1 GCA_949297285.1 uncultured Bacteroidales bacterium | reverse complement strand
TCAGACGTGCCTCAATTTGCCGATGTCATATTACCCCTTCCGCTGCATAAGTACTACACTTATCGCATCCCTGCCGAATTGGGAGAAAATTTATGCGCAGGAAGCCGGGTCATTGTCCCGTTCGGACGGAAAAAATATTATACGGCAATCGTTATCTTTACCCACAATCTGGCACCTGCCGACTATGAGACGAAAGAAATCATTTCTTTGTTGGATAAAGCCCCTATCCTACGACGTCCGCAACTCAAATTTTGGGAATGGATTGCCGGATATTATTTCTGTTCTGTCGGCGATGTATATAAAGCGGCTTTGCCATCGGGGTTGAAACTTGAAAGCGAGACCACCATCTCTCCGAACCCGGATTACGAGGAGAATGAAGATAACCGTCTGTCCGAAAGAGAATCGATATTGTTGGATGTGCTAAGCAACCATGCCCAAATCTCGATACAAGATTTGGAGAGAGAGAGCGGATTACGCAACATCTTACCCACAATCCGGATTTTGCTCGACAAAGAGGCCTTGTTTATTACAGAACAGATCAAACAAAAATACCGACCCAAAACCGATATATACATAAAATTGGCTTTCGGTCCGGAAGAGCAGGATAAATTACGCCCAATTTTTGAACAACTTTCGGCAGCCAAGAAACAGCTCAAATTATTAATGGCCTATCTCGAATTGTCTTCATTCCTGCAACGAGGACAATTTAAAGAGGTTTCCCGCACTGCGTTGTTAGAAAGGGCCGACGTTTCGGCTTCGATACTTTCGGCTCTGATCGACAAGGGGATACTGATCTCTTATAAACGGGAAATAAGCCGATTGGGATCTGCCGGTCGCTCAGCAGAGCCGGCTCATCCGCTCAACCCGATACAACAAAAAGCATTCGATGAGATACTCCGGTCTTTTACGCAAAAAGAGGTCACGTTATTACACGGTGTAACTTCCAGCGGGAAAACCGAAATATACATACACCTGATTCAGGAAGTCATCCGCAAAGGTCGGCAAGTTCTCTATTTAGTTCCCGAAATCGCCTTGACAACCCAACTTACGGCACGGCTGCAACGGGTTTTCGGCGACAGTCTGGCAATCTATCATTCTAAATTTACCGACAATGAACGGGTAGAAATATGGAATAATCTTTTGAAAGATAAAGGCATACAGATTGTTCTCGGGGTACGTTCTTCGATCTTTCTCCCGTTCAAAGATTTGGGACTGGTTATCGTAGACGAGGAACACGAAAACACATACAAGCAACAAGATCCGGCTCCCCGTTACCATGCCCGCAATGCCGCCATCGTGCTGGCTTCGATGCACGGCGCAAAAACATTGCTGGGGAGCGCAACTCCGGCACTGGAAAGTTATTATAATGCCCAGCAAGGGAAATACGGGCTGGTGACACTCTCTTCCCGTTTCGAGAATATACAACTCCCGAAAATATTGATTGCCAACACGCAAGAGCTGCGCCGTAAAAAACAGATGTCGGGCAATATCTCTCCGCTACTTCTCGACGAAGCAAACCAAGCCCTGAAAAGGGGGGAACAGATTATACTGTTCCAAAACCGCAGAGGATTTGCCCCCATAATAGAATGCAAACTTTGTGCATGGGTTCCCAAATGCAAGCATTGCGATGTAACGTTAACTTATCACAAACGTTATCATCAACTCACCTGTCATTACTGCGGATACACGTGCGAGATTCCCCGGCAATGTCCGGCTTGCGGCCATACGGAGATCGATATACGGGGATTCGGGACAGAACGCGTCGAGGAAGATATTGCCCAATATTTTCCGGATTATCAGATCGCCCGCATGGATCTGGACACTACCCGTACCCGAAAGGCTTATGAACAGTTGATCGAGGATTTTGAACGGCATAAAACTCAAATACTGGTCGGCACCCAAATGATTACCAAGGGGCTCGATTTCGACAATGTCAGCGTTGTCGGTATTCTGAGCGCCGATACCATGATGAATTTCCCGGACTTCAGAGCCCACGAACGGGCATTTCAATTGATGTCGCAGGTTGCAGGGCGTGCCGGACGAAAAAAACGGCAAGGTATCGTGGTTTTGCAAACCGCACAGCCCGAACATCCTCTCATACGGCAGGTTATCGATCATGACTACGTAGGGATGTACCAAACCCAACTTGCCGAACGCCGACAATTCTCTTATCCGCCTTTTTTCCGATTGATCTATATCTATCTGAAGCACCGGGACGAAGCGATTCTTAATGCGGTTGCATCTGCTTATGCGGCACGTTTGCGACAGACGTTTGCTCACCGGGTATTGGGACCCGACCAACCCCCTGTTGCCCGCATACAATCTTTGTATATCCGCAAGATCGTTCTGAAAGTCGAAAACAACGCATCTGTGAAAAGTGTCAGAGAGTTGTTGTATCAAGCTCAAGACGATATGTTAAAGGATGAGCGTTTCAAATCTGTGATCGTATATTACGACGTCGATCCCATGTAAAATATCGGAGGGGGGGCACTTCTGGTAAAGGAAAATCGGACACCCCTTGTAACACAAAAGCCCGACGAACAAGCCATTCAAAGCCGCTTTATTTAACCCCAACAAGGGGAAATCGTCCTATCCTCCTATTTTTCGGGGATTCTTGTCGGTTTGAAACATGAGTATACTTTTTTGTTAAACAAGTGTACTTATATTTCTTTTAAAAAGATTTCCTTTGTTAAAGGAAAGATGCCATTGCCTTTAAACCGAATCTTAAACCGCGTAACCGTTGCTTTTTCAGATTATGTTCAACTATAAAAATTGCTCATGTAAAAACACATCCATAAATCGTCACACCTCACTAATCATCCAATAATCATGAAATTACGAACAAGAAACAGCGGATTTATCATCGCCTTAATATTGGTTATGGTTGCCATATGCGCCACCAGTGCTATCAAAAAAGATAAAGTAGAGTATTGGAACAGCGACCTCAAGATCACCTCTTGGCGCCTACCTCTGCCGTACGACAAAGAATCGATTCGCCATGAAGATATTACCGGCGATGGGAAACCCGATATTATAAGGGGATTTATAGGCGACTCTATTCCGATAATCTGGATCGATGATGACGGGAATATGAGCGAGAACGATTTAGAGGGAGACCAAGTCAACGACTGCCTCCTGATCGATTTGAATAAAGACGGGATATTCGGAGGACCGGGCGACCTGTCGATCGACTGGACCGATTTGGATAACGACGGGATAGCGGATATGCAACTCATCGTCAAGAACGGAGATCTCGAATCCAAAGGTTATTTCGACTGGGGAGCCGACTATCTGTATATCATCGATTACGGGGAAAAAGACGGGATTAAAGGCTTTATCGATTGGCAAAAAATAGCGCTCTGCAATTGGTACCATAACGGGTTTTCAAATTTTTATACCGATTACCACGGAAACACGCTCTTCTTAAAGATGCACGCCTCCTCGTTCCATATCGACGACTTAAGATATAGTTGGGAAAATCCGTTCCTGTTTTACGATAAAGACGGGGATCGGCTTACAGAAATGACCGTCAGACTTTTGGATAACCCCAAGTTCAGGCCGAAACAAGCGGATAAAGCCGATTCTCGCAACGGTATCGAGCCAGAAAGAGAAGTCCTGTTTTCGAAAAAAATCACGTATGCAGCTTTCAGCTATGATGTAGATAACGACAACGGGGCGGGAAATGAATTTGACTTGGACATGTCTTTGAGATTTACCGGGAAAGAGTTCGACTATTCAGATCAGGTGCATAAACTCGGGAAAATAAAACGGCTGAAGCAAGCTGACAAACTCATCTATGATGCGCGATGGAGAGATATAAAGGAGTTGATCTACCCCAATCAGGACAACGCCCAGGAACTGGTGTTTACACGAGGCGAATGGAATAGCTGCTGGT
The DNA here is from genome assembly GCA_949297285.1 of uncultured Bacteroidales bacterium. GTDB lineage: Bacteria > Bacteroidota > Bacteroidia > Bacteroidales > Coprobacteraceae > Coprobacter. The sequence continues at coordinate 38,938 of CASFRL010000125.1, read as the reverse complement.
TTGTGTTCGACGAAGACGACGACTGCAACCGATGGGAAAGAGTTGAATTTTATGAGCCCCGAGACATTAGCAAAATCGGACGAGGGAAAGGCGGACTCGACAACAATGCACAATCTGACGCTGTCGGAGATCGCGGCGAATGGGATATGGATTGTTCCGGAAAAGGCAACTTGTATATTGCGCCATTCGACGGCCGCATTCATCTGTACGGAGCAGAATGGGGTGCATGGCGAATAGATCAAAACGCTCATTACTATCAAGGTTATGGCGGGCTGTATCCTCCAATCCAACATGTCAGATTGCAAGATGAACCGGACAGTTGGGCAACGATCCGATATAAAGACACCGACAACAATGGGTTCTTTGATCTTATCGAATACGATCTGGATGGAGATTTCATCTTCGAGACTCAAGTCTCATTGAAAGAACTTGGCATCGATGACAAGGCTCCAATATATGACATATCGAAAATGTCGTATGATGATGTCCGAAATTTATTCAACACGGCGACAGATAAAATATGGAACACAAGCCAACAAGCCATAGCCGTTGCTCAAAAAATGGGTATCAGCACAGCCTGGTATGCGTTTTACAAGCACCCGAGAAGTTTGTTCGAACGTTATCAATATGGATACTGGCTCAATTTCTACATATATAAAGACCTACGTCATTGGGGAACTTTAAACGGGAACGAATCATTGGTGAAGGAAATAGACAAGGCCTATTTCAGCGGAAATTGGGAAGAATTACTGGATTAAAAAATCCGGTCTCTTTTATCGACCTTATCTCGTATAAAAAAGTTTTTGCGTCGCTGCCCAATCGCTAAAGAGAGGCTGTCGTACAGAAATTCTATACAAAACCGATAATCGCAACCGGGAAGTTTGCTTTTCATTGGATAGTGTACCGCCAATTTGGCGGGAACTTTCGAGGCAAAAGGTAAAAGAGAGGCGTTATTGTATTCGAAAAAAACACATATCGACAAGTTGTTGATAACATTGTTATTATCTGTTTTCTTCAACCATGTTATCAACAATCGATGTGAACAGCGTTTATAGAAAATCTTTATAATATCTTATATTACAATAAATTATAGTTATCAACCGTTGTCGATAATTATAGACGGCACATTTACCGGTCACAATCTTTAAAGCAAAGATCAGAAAAGAAAACGAGTTATCAACCGTCTAAGAAAAAGAGATGTTAATAAAAAGGGGGGGAGTTATTCTCATATCCTGTTTATAACCCAATTACACACAAACCTCAAACAACTGACTTCATACGACTTATGGATATAAACCGTTGTTAATAGAAGCCAATGGCCACAATCGACAACGTGAAAAATTTTCTTTGAAAAAAATTAACCCGAATAGATATGATTTATAAAAAATTAAATACGGAAAATTTTCCACAATTAAATATCGTTTGTACATTTGCAATCGTAAAAAAGAGTTTAATTATCAACTAACAAATAAAATATTATCTTATGTCAAAAGTAACAGTCGTAGGCGCAGGTAACGTAGGTGCTACATGCGCAAATGTATTGGCTTTTAATGAAGTAGCCGACGAAGTTGTATTGTTGGATATCAAAGAAGGTGTAGCCGAAGGTAAAGCATTGGATATGACGCAAACGGCCACCTTGCTCGGCTTTGACACACGCATTACAGGAGTTACTAACGATTATACCAAAACCGCAGGTTCTGACGTCGTTGTCATAACATCCGGTATTCCCCGTAAACCGGGTATGACACGTGAAGAATTGATCGGTGTCAATGCAGGAATCGTAAAATCGGTAGCTGCAAGTGTATTGGCTCACTCTCCCAATGCCATCATTATCTGTGTAAGTAATCCTATGGATACGATGACTTACCTGATTCAAAAGACTTCAGGTCTTCCCAAAAACCGCGTTATCGGTATGGGAGGAGCATTGGACAGCTCTCGTTTCAAATGCTACTTAAGCAAAGCATTGCACGCCAATCCTAACGAAATAGAAGGAATCGTAATCGGCGGACATGGCGATACGACAATGATTCCTTTAACCCGTTTTGCAACCTATAAAGGTCTGCCGGTAACTCAACTTCTCGACGCTGAAACATTGGAAAAAGTTGCTGCCGACACGATGGTAGGTGGTGCTACATTGACAAAACTGCTGGGAACTTCTGCCTGGTATGCTCCGGGTGCTGCTGCAGCTTATGTTGTTGAATCGATTCTTCACGACCAGAAGAAGATCGTTCCTTGCAGCGTTTATCTCGAAGGCGAATACGGTCAATCTGACATCTGCATAGGTGTTCCGGTTGTTTTGGGTCGTACCGGTTGGGAAAAAGTAGTCGATTTCAAACTCAATGATGCTGAAAAAGAACTATTCGAAAAGAGTGCCGCTGCCGTACACAAAACAAACAGCGTACTTCACGAAATAAAAGCCCTCTAAATCCTTTACGATAAATTACGGATATTCTAATAAAAACTCTCTTGAAAATTTTCAAGAGAGTTTTTTTATTGTAAAAATCGGATTTTGAACATAAATAACCATTTTTCGCACATCTGCATTGGCAGATATTCTGTATTTTTGAGGGAGCAATATCTTATGAACAATTACATTAAACTAATACAAGAAAAATATGCAAATCGAAAAGATTGATTTTTTAGGAATGCCGGCCGTCCGATTCGAAGCAGGCGGCTACGAAGCCATCATGATTCCCCAAGTCGGAGCCAATGTCGTTAAATTGAGCCATAAAGCTTCCGGAGTAGAAATATTGAGAACTCCGACACAAGAAGAGGTAGAGACATTCAAAGGACGTCCTCAGGTCTTCGGATTACCGCTGTTGTTTCCACCCAATCGAATCGAAGACGGGACTTATTCGTTCGACGGGCGCAGATATCAATATCCGATCACGATTCCCGATCAGCACAACTATCATCACGGCATCATCAAATCCCAACCGTTTACCGTTACCCGGACAAACGTCGGAAAAGAGTATGTAGAAATAGAAGCCTCTTATTTCTCCAATTTGTTCAACAACGCCATATACAAAGATTTTCCGCACGAGTTTATATGCCGCATGACTTTCCGCCTATCGGCCGAAGGCTTGAAGCAAACAACTACATTCATTAATCTGAGTAAAGAAAACATGCCGATAGGTATGGGATTCCATACGCCGATCAACGTTCCTTTTACGGCAAACGGCAACCGCAACAACTATAAACTGAGATTATCGGTCGGGAAACGTTGGGAGATGACCAATCGTACACTTCCGACAGGGAAACTCCAAGATCTCAATGAAGAAGAGTCCCGGCTACGAACCGAAGGAATCACCCCGTTCGGGAAAGCCATAGAATGGGCATTGACAAACGAGCCGTTGTCGGTCGACGGGAAACCATATAACGGAGCCATCATAACCGACACGGAAAAAGAGATAAGCGTATTTTATGAAACTGATGATCAATTTAAACATTGGACCCTCTGGAATAACGGAGGCGAGGTTCCCTATGTATGTCCCGAACCACAAAGTTGGGCGATCAATGCTCCGAACTTAAAGCTGCCGGCAAGCCTCACCGGTTTTCAATTCATAAAACCGGAAGAAGAGTGGAAAGCCGTAACCCGATTATACGTAAAATAACAAGCTCATCGCTACATAAAAAAACAGCCGCATAAGAAAATCGCGGCTGTTTTTGTGTATAATAATGGTATCTGATAAACTATTTTTGCAGTAAGACTACGGCATAGGCCGATATGCCTTCTTCACGACCTGTAAATCCGAGTTTCTCGGTCGTGGTTGCTTTAATCGATATATCCTCTTCATCGACACCCATCACCTCGGCCAAACATTTCTTCATGGCCGGAACATGAGGATTTAACTTAGGTCGTTCGGCACAAACGGTAATATCTGCATTTGCGACCTGGAAACCTTTATCCCGGATCAACGCCATCGTTTCCCGTAACAAAATCTTGCTGTCGATATTCTTGTACTCGCCTGCCGTATCCGGGAAATGGTAACCGATATCTCTCATGTTTGCCGCACCCAACAAGGCATCACATAAAGCATGGATCAGCACATCGGCATCGGAGTGTCCCAGCAAGCCCAACGAATGCTCGATGCGAATGCCTCCCAGCCAGAGTTCCCGACCTTCGACCAGGCGATGCACATCAAAACCCAACCCGACTCTTATCTTCATCTATCTTACCTACCTATTGATTAGCGTCTTCTGCCGAACATATCTTTTAAGCCGTCCATATCGAACGAAAGAGAGAAACGGAGGGTTTGGTCCAAGGGGCTACTTTGTGCAGTGGCAATGACATAAGCGGCGTCAAGGCGAAGCACCTTCAAGGCAAATCCGGCTCCGAATGTAAAGTACTTACGATTACCCTTATACTTATTCTCATTGTAATATCCGGCTCTCAGAAAGAATTGATTATTATAGGCATATTCTGCACCTATCGAGAAGTTTATCTCACGCATTTCTTCTTTAAATCCTCCCGGAGCATCCGAAAAAGACTTGAATATTCCGGAAATAGGAGACATGCTTTGATAATCTTCTTTGGCTGCTTCATAAGCCTCCCGGTCGTAATTTCCCTCTACATCGAGATAATCTTCTTGCCGAGGTGCGGCCGGAACCAACAATTTATTTAAATCAAAATTCAATGACAAGGTATTATAATCGGCCAAAGGGAAAAGGAATGACGTCCCCAAGCGTAAATTTGTAGGCAAAAATGCGCTATTGTTTCCGTCATCATAAGAGACCTTGGATCCGATATTTGAAATATTAAATCCCCATGACCATTGGCATTCGCTTCTTCCGACAATGGGATAGAATGTTTGATACCCCGATATATCTGCGGCAAAAGCAGAAGCGCCTTTCATTCCTTCTATTTCATCATAAGCCAAATCTGAGTAGATGTAGCGGAAAACGACTCCCATTGAAAAGCTCTGTGACAATTTTCTGGAATAACCGATGTCAAATGCCATTTCATACGGGTTTATAGAATTTGTGATGTTACCGCCGTCATCGGTAATATTGATCGAACCCAAAGAGAAATAGCGCAGTGATGCACTTAACGCTTGCAAATCACCGCTGCCGAATTTCCAATAACCGGCCACGTATGCCAGGTTGATATCGTTAACCAATTTACGCAACCACGGAGTGTAAGAGATAGAAACACCGGCCCGGCTAAATGCAAACGCATATTTAGAAGGATTCCAGTATTGGGAATTCACATCGGGGTCTGTTGCAACCCCCAAATCACCCATTGCCCCCCCACGGGCATCCGGAGCAATTCCCAACGAAGTGACACCGGTATTAATCGGATTAAATTGATTTTTTACAGTATTATCTTGCGCCCCCAAGGTAAAACAGACCCCAAGAAAAGCTATTACAAGGAATTTTCGTATCTGATTCATAAATATATTTTTCTATTTTATCTCCCCTTACATAAAAACTATGCATAAGATATTTTATTGTGCAACTACAACGATTTTTTTAGTTTTAGTGGCTTCCTTACTTCCTTCAGTCGATATATATGCCCGATAAAGATATACTCCGGGAGCGACCCTGCGTCCTGACTTGTCGGTCAAGTCCCAAACAATCGGTTGCGAAGTCCACATATCGGAAAGGCCGTCATCCGAATAGCTCCACAATTCTGTTCCCATCAGATTATAAATGGACATTTTCAACTGTACATTCATATTGGGACGGTCGTGTTTCAAATAAAATTCGGCATACTCCGATACCGGATTCTTCTGAGGATAAAGATCGAATATCTGAGGTTTCATTCCCGGAACAACGACGAAAGAGGTCGTTTTTTCGGTCGAGTTACCTTCGGTATCCCAAACTTTAAACGTCAACGTATGCGACCCTGCCGGCAACGACGGAAGTTGATATACCACCGTACCCCGACCGAATTCTCCGACAACCGGATCGAAATAGTTGTTGACTACATATTCTTGTGCCGAAGAGTCGTCGATCGTCACCGTCATGTTATGCCCGATACCGATACCCGAGATATTGATTCCCGACTCATCTTCTACATCGGCAATAAATACCGGCTCTTCATTTACCTCATCCCCATAACTGAACGTTTCGCTATTTAAATACATAGAATGGATTATTGGGCCTTCGGTATCTGCCTCGACCTCATCATCCATATCCCCCACGATAAACTGTGCGTTCGATCCCTGAGCTTCACGGCCCTGCTCATCATATCCATAGAGGTTGAGTAACCCTGTCTCTGACGAATAGTTCAATTCGACCGGCATTTTAAATTCGAACTCAAACTCTCCGTTGCGAACCGAATCTTTACCCGAATAGAGCATATTCGAACGTTCATAAAAAGTAAACGGGACATCGCTTTCAAAGCCATTTGCCGTTATCTCTTTTTTCGAATCATATAATCGGGGATATACCAATCCGTTAAAATCTTCTTTTTTATCGCCCGTTGTATGATCACGGACTTCGCCTTTTATCTTTACCCACGAACGGGCTTTCAATGTCTGCAAATCAGAGTCATCATCGACCGGTTCTCCATTTATCTCGGTAACGACCATTCTATACTCGGGATATGCCAACCGAAGTGCCGGATCGCCCAAAAGAATAAAGTTCAATTTGTTCAAGTCTTTCTCATACGGACGGTTTCCCGACGAATCGGTATATTCGGCAACTGCTTTTTTGGCTACCCGCATAACGTCGCCCAAGCGGTAACGAGAGCCATCTACATCGCGCTCGAAAATATTATCGATCAGCATTTTATTCAAAATGGCATTTTTTTCCATATAGACCACCCGGGTAGTCGTAAACAAAGCGATGCCTCCTCCTTTTGAGTTTAAGAACAACTCTTCACCTCCGGAGTTTGACTTGTCATCGAAACGGCTGAAATCGCAAGTTGCCGTAATCCATAACGGGAGACGTTTCAGATAGAGTTTCCGAATATCCGACATTTCCAACATTTTCTCGGCTGTCCATGTCGTAGAGCTTCCATGTCCGCAAAAATTAATGAAGAGCAGACCGTCATCCAATAAATCGAACATGCGTTTTTTGGCATCAGGATAAGTTCCTCCACTTGCCGAACTTACCCGGGTATATGCATCGATATAGACTTTATTCGGGAAAAACTCCGGATATTTCGATTCTATTTTATCGCACAACTCATCGGCCAACTTCATGTGATCTGAATTATTCCCGTCATCTGCGACAAAGCAAAGATTATTTTTCCAAACGCCGAAATCGGTATTTTTACCGTATGCAATTACCTTGTCTACCGCTATCGTCGCCTCGGCCAATGTCCGTACCGGGAAACGTCCGATACTGATGTCCTGCTTGTCGGCCAACAGGTTTTCACCATCCGTATCTTTCAAAAAGCCGAAATAATCGTCCGTCACATACGAGGTGCGTTCGTCCAGACTCGATTCGGATTGAAATGTCAACAAGAATGGATATTTATAGCTTTGCCATTCGCTTGTAATCAAACGGTTATCATAAGTTCCGTCGCCAAAAAGCAGCAAATAGCGCGGACGTAAGTCTTCGTTTCCTTCTGCCCGATCATAGAACATTTTCATAAAACGCCGGTACGCCGTCGCATCGGGCGTTCCCGATGAAAATTCATTATAAATCTGCTCGGGATATACGATCAAGTAAGAGAGGTCATCTTCTGTTTCATGAAACTCTCCGAGACGTTCGGCTTGCGAAGAAAATTCCGGAGGCACAATGATAACAAGATCGGCACGAGCGTATCCGTGTAAATTTTGATTGGCGACATTCCCGACATATTCCGGAGAGGGGAAAGTGCGTGCTGCATCAAATGCCACATATTCTTTGAGCCCTATCGATTGGGGTACGAACCACAAACAACCGTCATGCAACGAGGCATCGATCGAGACCGGGGCATGAGTATCCGTAATATCCCAGATACGGGGATCGGAAGAACCGGACGTATTAACCGCATATTTTAACAACGTACTCTTCGATTTCAAGTTACGGAAAGCAACGATCCCATCATAGATCTTCAACTCCCGTTCCATATTCAACCGGATAAAGTCGAGACGTGCAGTTGTTGCCTGATTACCTTCAAACTGTATGGTAATGCGATCGGGATTATTCGGATCACGTACCCAAGTTTTTATAGAAGAGGTCGAACGCCCACTCGCATAAGTCGCTTCTTGACTACTGTTGGGAATCGCCGTAATTTTATCTTGAGAAGACTCTGGCAAGGCAACGTCGTTATGTTTTACTTTTATCTTGCTTGCTGCCGAGGTCGTATTTCCCGAAGCAGCCAAAGATTTTGCAGCAAAATCGATTTGCATCGATACCGGAGTTTCTGTAATTCCCGGAATATCGAACGTAAACGTCTGCACTCTTTCATAGATAAAATCTTCTCCATAGAATTTCCGCCCGGTACGACCCAAATTTATCAACTCCTGTTCATGCAAGGCATAATCGTTAAAGACATCTACCGTTGTTGCACCTGCGGCAGACTCATTTGCGCCGACGGTCTCCAGGGTCCGGGGCTGATCGTCATTTTCGGAAAGGAAATAATATCCATACTGAGAATAAGGATTTCTTTCGTGAGTAAACGAGGTTGTCTCCGCCATCCACTTCACCACGCCTTGAGCATAAAAAAGAATCCGGTCGCCGGTACGCAATACCGGGACTTCGGGCAAATCATCGATATAGGGCTCTTGAAAACTCTCAGGCAACATGGCACCGCCATACCCATAAAGTTTCACTTTTGCCGGATCGACAAACCCCCACGCCAATAAATCGGCATAAGAGATTTGATATATGCCGCTCTCCGAAATTCTGACCTTTACCCAATATCCGGAATTTAATTTCGAGGTTCCGGTATATCGTTCGGACTGAGCATTCGACACATCCGGGAAAAGGAATATGCAGAAAGACAAGAATAGATAAAATAAAACGACAGTATTTCTCTTCATTTTCACAATTCTAAGCAATAGAGACACAATTCTTGGCCAGTTCTACTTCACGCGGAAATCCAAAACTTTGCGGTCTCCCAGAAAACCTTGCAGATGATCGTCTATTGCTACCGGGCCAACTCCCTTGGGTGTCCCCGTATAAATCAAATCTCCGATTTTAAGCGTATAAAAACGGCTCACATACGCAATAATCTCATCTATTGGGAAAATCATATCTACCGTATTTCCTTGTTGCACGGTCTTCCCATTAATTTGCAGAGAGAAGTCGATATTTTGAATTTCTCCGACCTGATCGAGCGGAATAAAGTCTCCGACCACTGCCGAAGAATCAAATCCTTTGGATATCTCCCAAGGAGCACCTTCGCTTCGCAAACGAGATTGTAAATCTCTCGCCGTAAAATCGATGCCGACAGTAACCGCATCATAATAACGGTGTGCAAAACGCGGAGCTATATTCTTACCTAACCGACAAACATGAACAACAATTTCTGTTTCATATTCTATCCTGTCAGAGAAATCCGGGAGAAAAAACGGCTTACGGTCTTTCAGCAATGCCGTTTCGGGTTTCAGAAATATAACCGGCTCTTTAGGTAATAACGTACGATTCATCTCTTTATTGTGATCGAGATAATTCCAACCTACGGCAATAATTTTCATCCTGAAATATTTATAAAGGTGTCGAGAGATAAATTCTCCGAAATATATTTTTATTTTTTGATATTGTTCAACCGATTAAACATAACGGCCAAATGGGCATAGATAGAGGTATTCTGTACGACGATATGCTTGGGCACGCGTATCCTGAACGGAGTAAAATTCCAAATGGCCTTAATTCCTCCGGCAATCATGCTTTCGGCAGTCTCTTGTGCACACTCTACCGGAACGGTAAGAATGCCGATATATGCCTTCAACTCTTTTTGCCGTTCTTCAAACTCCGACACATGATATACCGGTATGCCATTGATAAATGTTCCGGAAAGCTCCTCCTTTATATCAAATCCGGCTATTACATTCATCCCGTACTGTGCCAATCCCGAGTCTTGAAGTAAAGCCGCGCCCAAACTACCAACCCCGAAAATAATGGCTCTATGTACGTCCGTAAAACCGAGAAAACGTTCCAATACCGAGACTAAAGATTCCACTTCATAACCTACACGGGTCTTCCCCGATATATTAATAAACGAAAGGTCCTTCGCTATTTGTGAAGCATCGACGTTGATATCTTTCGATATTTGCGTAGAAGAAACATATTCGACTCCTCTTTCCTTGAGTAGCTTCACATAAGCCAGATACCAAGGTAATCGTCTCAAAGACGGTTCAGGTAACTTAATCGTTATCGTAGAATTGTCATCAATCATTTATCCTTTGTTTTCTGAATTATACAAAAGTAATAAAAATTTTTGGTAAACTATATTTTTTGTTTGGCTACATTAACGATCTGTATTAAATTTGAAAACAAATAGATCGGAACCGCGTTTCGGACTCACTGTTTTTACTTCTTAAAAAAGAACAGATAATGGCAAAGAACAACAATGACTGGAAAAATCGGCTGAATGTCGTTTACTCGACAAATCCCGACTTTTCGTACGATACCGAGGATGTTGAAGAGGCGGAAACCTTGCCCCCGGAAAAACAACTGTTGCGCATACAACTCGACAAGCGAAACCGCAATGGCAAATCGGTAACCTTGATTACGGGATTTACCGGGAAAGAAGAGGACCTTAAAAATCTGGGGAAAATATTAAAGACCAAATGCGGAGTCGGTGGATCGAGTAAAGACGGTGAAATTCTTATACAGGGCGATTTCCGGTCTAAAGTATTGGAGATCTTAAAAAAAGAAGGATATAACCAGACCCGTATCATATAATTTTCTGTCTAAATTTATCGGTCGAAAGATTTTCTCTTACAGGAAAAGCGATAAGGACTCTTCGAATAACGGCGAATGATTACCGGCCTCTCAAACGAAACAATATCCCCTTTATTCGGGCGGATCGTCTAAACATCATCTGCTTTATCGTCTTGGGTTTATTTTTTAATTTATCAAAAGAGAACAAATATGCTCCATGTTTACAGGGCGTCTGCAGGATCGGGAAAGACCTATCGGCTAACGTTAGAATACCTCAAACTGTTGTTGTCTCCCACTCGAGCCAACAAAGAACCGATATTACCGTCTGAACGGAATAAAATTTTCCAACATATTCTTGCGGTTACGTTCACCAACAAAGCTACCGATGAGATGAAACGACGCATCATCGAGAAACTCGATATTTTAGCGCATCGAACCTCTGAATCGGAATATTTAAACGACTTGTTGGGAGAGAAGGGGATTGCGGATAATATAGAAGACCTTCAAAAAAGGGCATCGAGCATTCTGTATACTCTCTTACATGATTTTTCGGGATTCAACATCAGCACCATCGACCGATTTTTTCAGCAAACGACACGTTCTTTTACTCGAGAAATCGGACTACAAGGCGGATACAATATTGAGATAGACAACAATCATGTACTTACCGAGGCCATAGACCGGATGTTTTTCAACTTGGAAAATGCGGAAAACAAGGAATTGCTCAACTGGTTGATTCAGTTTTCTGAAGAACAAGTAGAGGAAGGCAAAAGCTGGGGGATATATAGAAATATCGGTCAACTGGCTCAAGAAATTTTTAAAGAAGAGTATAAATCTCATAGCACTGAGATAGGCGATATATTGTCTCAAAAAGAGGTTTTGCAAAAGTATATTCAAAAACTGAATGGCATAAAGTCTGATTTTGAAACCGAATGTAAAAAAATAGCCCAAAAGGCCATAAAAATAATACAGGATGCCGAAGTTCCTTTGGAAGAGCTGAAAAACGGGAGCAGAACTCCGTTCAAGGAATTTTTCAAATGGGCTGGAGGCAACTTTCAACCTCCGACAAACTCATTCATGAAACTATCCAATGCTTTAGAAAATTGGATCGTAAAAAAAAGAACGCCTCAACCTACAATCGAGAAAGTACAGAAAATATATCCCGAACTGAATGACTGCATCAATCAAATACTCACGCTATTCAGCACCTATCCGTTCTATATATCGGTCATGGAAACTCGCCGATATATCTACACATTAGGGATTTTAAACGATATAGACAAACACATTCAGGAATATAAGAAAGAACATAATATTCTCCTCTTATCCGACACGACCGAATTGCTAAACCGCATTATCGACGGTAGCGATACCCCATTTGTCTATGAAAAAACCGGAACCCGAATCGATCATTTCATGATCGACGAGTTTCAAGATACTTCACAGATGCAATGGAACAATTTTTTCCCGTTGATTAAGGAAAGCAATGACAAAGGCTACCAAAATCTTATTGTCGGAGATGTCAAACAAAGTATTTATCGCTGGAGAAATTCGGACTGGAAATTATTGAACGACGGGTTAAACTCCCAGTTTAAAGGTCCACAGGAAATGAATGACTGCGTGCTGGAAACAAACTGGCGAAGTTGTGCGAACATCGTGCAGTTTAACAATTCATTTTTTAAGAAAGCATCGTTTCTGCTCCAGAAATCTTTACAAGAAGAAATCTCCGAGACTTCGGTCAATATACCCATAAATCCAGAATATGCAGAAAAAATAGGGAAGGCTTATCGCGATACTTATCAACACATTGCTTTCAAAAATAGAGACAAAGAGGGTCATGTTAAAGTGACATTCTTAGAAACAGAAAAAAACGGGGCAGAAAAAACAGATTGGAAAAAACGGGCAATAGAATTATTGCCTCAAACTTTAAAAGAACTTCAGGATAAAAATATTGCCCTGAGAGAGACAGCTATCTTGGTCAGAAACAAAGATGAAGGCCGAATGATCGTCGACTGTCTTTTAAAGGCCAAGGCTGAAAACGAAGACCCGGCATACCGTTTCGACATAATCTCGGGAGAAGCTCTCTTTATCGACAATGCTCCGATCGTGAAATTAATCATCGGCATTTTAAACTATCTCCAAAATCCAGAGATAGAGATAAATCGTATCCTGGCCGTGTATGAATACTCAACGACACACCAAAATTTACTGCCCGAAGTAGCCTTGGCCTCGTACTTCAGGGATGATATGAAAGACCTTACATATCATTTCGATCCGGAAATCATACAGGAACTCGAACAGCTGAAAGATATGCCATTGTTTGAGATGTGTGAGAAAATCATCTCTTTATTTCCATTATCCGGAGAAGATAACGAAAGTATCTTTATCCAAGCATTTCAGGACGTTGTACTCGAATATACGACAAACCATTCGGCCGATCTTACCTCTTTTTTACAGTGGTGGAATGAACAGGGGGTAAAGAAAACTGTCATGACGCCGGAATCTCAAGATGCTATCCGCATTATGACAATACACAAATCGAAAGGTCTCGAATTTAAAGCCGTTATCATTCCGTTTTGCGATTGGGAAATCAACAATAATGCTTTCCATGAAAAGATTTTGTGGTGCACACCCCAAGAGCCATTGAATGATATTCCGCTTGTCCCCATACGTTACCTGTCGAATCTAAAAAAAAGTTTTTATGCCGATGCTTACTTCAACGAAAAGATGCAAGCCTATATCGACAATCTCAATATTGCCTATGTCGCTTTTACCCGAGCCGAAGAGGAATTGCTTCTTTTCACACCGAAACCGAAAAAGGAGTCATATTCGGGGAATCTTTCTCAACTATTACTCTACTGTGTAAATCCTGAAAATAAGATCGACTGTCCGGAAGAAAAAGAGAAACCCATCATCGATCTATCGGCTCATTACGATCCGAAAAAATGTTGCTACGAAACAGGAGCGGCATGGAATAACCGATCGCTCCCCCAAAAAGAACAAAGCATCGACATCATGCCCGAATACAAATCGATTGCCCCGGGCGAAAGACTCCAATTACGGTTGAACGGAAAAGGATATTTCGATGACCGCACCAAACGGCAATATGGAAACCTTATGCACGAGATTCTCAGTAATATCCGCTATACACAAGATATTCACCAGGCAATTTTACCTTATATATTCAGCGGTCAACTGGATGCGGATGAAGGGACGGTCATCGAGAAAAAATTAGAAACATGGTTGACCCGGCCCGACATCGCCCCGTGGTTTGCAACGGACGTACAAATTATCACCGAAACGGCCATCCTGCGACAAGAAGGCTCTTTCCTTCGTCCCGATCGGGTAATCATCAAACAAGGTGAAGTCTCTGTAATCGACTACAAATTCGGAGATATAAAGCAAACAAGGTACCTAAAACAAGTGGCCCGATACATATCGCTCATCAAGGAAATGGGATTTACGCAGGTAAAAGGGTATATCTGGTATGTAGAGCTGGGAGAAATAGTTGCTGTATAACAAAACTATTTTCTTTTTTTCTGCTCATCAGATACGTAAAATATGTAAAATTAAAAGTGAAATGCTTAAATAAAAGCAGAAAAAACAAAAACATAACAGATATACCAATTATTATGACGTCATTTGTGACACAAACAAAAGAAGTTTATATCGCTCTTTTCTCTTCTATGAAAATTTTCTCGAATTAAAAATCGGTCGAGTATTTTTATCGTGGTCAAGATCTTTCCCCAAACCTCCTTGTTTTAATTTTCAATTATTTATTTTTTTATTTCATTCTTATGAATATTTACATTGGTAACCTTAGTTATAGGGTTAAAGAGTCTGACTTAATCCACGTTTTGGAAGAGTATGGTACAGTGAAATCTGTCAAATTGATCAAAGACCGTGAAACCGGTCGTTCCAAAGGTTTTGCATTTGCGGAAATGCCGGATGACGCACAAGCGACAAACACAATCAAGGAGTTGAATGGCGCGCAATATGACAATCGCACGATAGTGGTGAAAGAAGCGTATCCTCGATTCTGAGTATTCGAATCGTCGATTTTAAGAAAATATCCGGCCTCTCCTATTCTGAGTCCGGATATTTTTATATTTATTTTCTTTATTTCCCGGCTTCAACCTTCAAAAAAGAGAATAAAAAAAGAACGCCAACCACTTAGCGCTCTTCGACTTAGTTGCGGGAGCCAGACTCGAACTGACGACCTTTGGGTTATGAGCCCAACGAGCTACCACTGCTCCACCCCGCGATATTTACGCCGACAAAGGTACAATATATACTTGAGTATTCAAAAAAACAGAAGAATTAAATTGTGATTTTAACACAACCGTTGTGCCGCAAAAACGTTTAAATATTTGATTAACAGCGAGATATATTTATTCAAAATAAAATGTAAGTACAACCATATTCGAGGATGCCCGTTTAATCGCTTGAGTATATTTGTAATCTAACGGATCGCGCAAATCAGGGCGCTTGTGTTGCAAAATATCACCGAGGCCAAAGCAAAATTTAAGTTCGGGTATCAATTTGAAGAAGGGGAGATAAATATCGCATCCCAATCCTACTTGCAAGTAAGTATCATAAGTTTTCAGTTTCAGCAACTCATTTCTCTTTTTTGAAATATCAAAGGCTCCGGCAACTCCGGCAGAAATATAGGGGCAATAATTATTCAAGCGTTTTGCGCTATACTTCAGGTCTATCGGCAACATGATATAATTCGATTTTATATCTACCGTATTGCGTTCATCCGTATAGTCCTCTCTAAATTTCACCGTTTTGTTTCCAAAATACATCGTGGGGCAGAAACGAAGATTGAGGTATTTGCAAAGATAGAGGTCGCTCACCAATCCGACATTAAACCCGGGAGAGAAAGAGGGCACCTCGGCATACCATGTTTCTCCGGATTCGGTCGTATAGCCGGTATGGGTAAATTCCAAATCCTGCGTATGCAGCCCCACAGAAAATCCGAAATGAATCCTCCGTTGGTCAATATAAGGCAACCTCTCCACTTTGCGCTTTTGTGCAATTCCCGAGAAAGCCATCAATGACATCAGAAACAAAAGTAGCGTCTTTTTCAATTTTATGTTTTTATACATATCATTAAACGATGAAAAGCCCCTCTTATTGCCTACAAAGGTAACATTTTGACAAGCTCTCTAACAATCCTTAAAATAAAAAATCTCATTTTATTTGAATGAACCAATAAAACTACTACTTTTGCAAGACATAATTAGTACTAATTCATTTATTAAAACTTAGAAACAATGGCTTACGTTATTAGTGACGATTGTATTGCTTGCGGAACTTGCATCAGCGAATGTCCGGTAGAAGCTATCTCTGAAGGTGATATCTACAAAATTGATCCATCAATTTGCGCAGATTGCGGAACTTGTGCCGATGTTTGCCCGACAGGTGCTATTCATCCTGCAGAATAAGCAATATAAATTTGAAATTAAAAAGCGATTTCCTCACATGAGGGAATCGCTTTTTTAGTTTTAATGTCCAAACAAAGACGATACAAGTCGACACATCTTCTAAGGATTAACAAAAAAAGCCGTCTTTATCGACGGCTTTTCGAGAGCGGGAAACGGGACTCAAACCCGCGACCCTCAGCTTGGAAGGCTAATGCTCTATCAACTGAGCTATTCCCGCAAAATATACAATTAAAAGAAGGTGGGCGAAGATGGATTCGAACCACCGAAGTCGTAAGACAGCAGATTTACAGTCTGCCCCATTTGGCCACTCTGGTATTCGCCCCTTTTTCAATTGCGGAGCAAAGGTAGTCAAATTATTTTAATCTGCAAGCAAATTCATGCATTTTTATTGCTGTTATAGCAGCTTCATCTCCTTTATTGCCATATTTCCCACCCGAACGGTCTTCGGCTTGTTGCATATTTCCGGTTGTTAACACGCCAAAAATCACGGGAATATCCAAAACCTCGTTCAAATGAGTTATTCCCGATGTCACACTTTGACATACATAATCAAAATGAGGGGTATCTCCTTGGATAACGCATCCCAATACGATTATGGCATCGGGATGATAAAACGAAGCCATGCGCTGAGCGCCGAAAGTCAACTCAAAAGAGCCGGGAACACGTCCGACAAATATGTTTTCTTTTTTTACGCCATGTTTTTCGAGGGTGTTGCAAGCCCCTTCAAGAAGTTTCTCTGTAATATTAGCATTCCATTCCGAACAAACGATCGAAACTCGCATGTTTGAAGCATCGGGAACGGTTGTCGGGTCATAAGAAGACAAATTCTGGTAAGCTGTTGCCATAATATAATTAAGATTTTATTTATTGTACTTATCAAAAAAAGCCACCCGAAAAGGCGGCTTTTTTTCCGGTATGTTATTTCAGATTATTTTATTTGGTTTTTGGCACGTTCTATGTATTTATCAATATCACGGCCGATCATCGATTGAGAATATTCATCCTTAATTTTCTGATAGAATTCCAAAGCCTTCTTATAGTCGCCTTTTGCTTCCGCTACGGTAGCCGCTTTTTGCCAAAACAAAGGGGTCGACATTTCGTTATCGGCTTTTTTGGCAGCCCGTTCAAATGCCTTAATGGCATCGTCGTATTGTTCCATATTTACGTAGCAGTTACCTATCATTCCTTCAACATTAGGAGCTAAAAAGGGATCATCGCCATCGAATTTTTTCAAATAACTCAGGGCTTCTGCATCTTTTCCCAAATTATAGTAACAGATGCCGGCATAAGCTGCAGCCAGATTTCCTGCCTTTGTAGAAGAGTAATCATCGGCGATAGCCTCAAATCCTACGAAATCGGCACCATTTCCTTTCAATGCCAATTCAAAAGAATCTTTAGCAAAATACATTTCGCCTTTATACATCGCTGCTTGAGCTTTCTGTTCACGAGGTTGGAAATAGAAATGACGCATCGATAAAACTCCTGCTACAACAAGGATAATAATCAATACGGTAATCAATAGCGGTTTTTGATTTTTTTCTACAAATTGTTCCGAGGATGACAGAACTTCATTTACTTTATCGAGTTCGTCACGTTGAAGTTTTTCTTTTGACATACAATTATATTTTTTCGCGTATAAATTTTTTTAGCGTATTTTAGGTTGACAAAAGTAGTTTAATTATATTTATAAATGAAATTTCCATCTTATTTTTTTACATCTACACTCCTAATATCTTGTTTTTTATCCGGTTTTAACGCTTAAATCCCTTTCAGAATAAAAAAGTTTGTGTACGTTTGCATTCCAAATGCATATTACGAATGGTCTTATCACGGTTATCCATCATCAACTTTAAGAATATCGCACAAGCCGATCTTACGTTCTCTCCGAATATCAATTGTTTTTTGGGGAATAACGGTATGGGGAAAACCAATCTATTGGATGCCATTTATTATCTGTCGTTTTGCAAAAGCTATACCCATATTGCCGATTCGCAAATTATTCGCCATAATGAAGATTTTTTTATGCTGCAAGGCTATTACAATAACAATGGTCATGAGGAAGAGGTCTATTGCGGAATGAAAAAACGGCAAAAAAAACAATTTAAAAGGAATAAAAAAGAGTACGGCCGATTGTCTGACCATATCGGATTTATCCCTTTGGTCATGGTTTCTCCGTCCGATGCTGAACTTATACAAGGAGGAAGTGATGAACGCCGAAGATTTTTAGATCTGGTCATCTCCCAATTCGACAAGAATTATCTCGACACGTTAATTCGTTACAACAAAGCGTTAACCCAACGCAACGCTTTGCTCAAACAAGAAGTCAAAGACCCTGCCTTGTACGAAATATGGGAAGAGCAAATGGCTTTTACCGGGGAAAAAATCTTCGAACAAAGGAAATTGTTTTTATCCTCTTTTATCCCTGTTTTTCAAGAATTCTATACTTATATATCGAATGGTAACGAAGAGGTCGGATTAGCATACCGTTCACACCACGAACACGGAGAGCTGTTACCCCAATTGGCCGAAACAAGAGACCGCGATTTTATTTTAGGGTACTCTACACGAGGAATACATAAAGATGAACTGGAAATGACTTTGGGAGAATATCCCATGAAACGAATAGGTTCTCAAGGTCAGAACAAGACCTTTTTAATTGCATTAAAACTTGCACAATTCGATTTTCTGAACCGAAACGGATTTACATCTCCGATCTTGTTGTTAGACGATATTTTCGACAAACTGGATTCTCAAAGGATGGAACGTATCATTTCGCTGGTTTCCGAAGAGCGTTTCGGACAAATTTTCATCACAGACACCAATCGGGAATATCTCGACGAGATCATTCGCAAAATCGGCAACGATTTTCATCTTTACCAAGTCATACACGGCGATATAAAAAGTTTAAAAGAGATATAAAACATGAGAAAACAAAATGCACAATCGGTTGGAGAGATCATCAGTCAGGTACTTAAAGAACAGAATCTTGACCTGAAATTGGATGAAACCCGCCTCATAAAAGCATGGGATTCTCTGTTGGGAGAGCATGTTGCCGCTTATACTTCTAAACTTTATATCCAACGGGGTGTTTTATATGTACATCTTTCATCCTCGGTATTGCGGAATGAGTTGAGCATGTGCCGCAATATGTTGATCGATAGACTAAACAAACATATCGGGCGTCAAATCATAACCGATATAATATTTAGATAATAAAAGCTATGCAAGATATTATTTTCAAACATACCGTACCGTTGCAACTGCGGTTTAACGACATTGATGCTTTAGGGCACGTAAACAATTCGGTATATTTTACTTTCTATGATCTGGGGAAAGCCCGCTATTTTGAAGAGATCAAGCAGAACCCGATCAACTGGAACAAAGCCGAACTTGTAATTGCCAACATCCATGCAGATTTTTTATCGCCGGTTTTCATGCACGAAAAAATAGCGGTTCAAACAGCGACAATCAGTATCGGGAATAAAAGTCTGAAAGTCGCACAAAGGATCATCAATACCGAAACGGGTGAAACGAAAGCGACTTGTGAGACGATTCTTGTAGGATTCGACAGTGCCACATTTTCGACCCAACAGATATCCGAAGCATGGCGAGAAGGTATTTCCCGCTACGAAGGGAGAAGTTTTTAAAAGGGGAAATTCTTCCTCAACCGTTTCGGCCCGACACACGATCGGCATTTTTACCGTTTATCGGTCTTTACCCGTTCATAACAAGAAAATCCCCACACAGCATTTGCCTCATAATCAAGGCTCAAGCCATTATACTGCGGATTTATTTCGTAACGGCCTTCCCGATTTATGAATCCGATATAATCACCGACCCAAACAGCAGCCAGATCGCCGACAAAAGGAAGTGCCCGATCGAATTGAGGTTTGATGACAACCACTCCTTCGCGGTCGACATATGCCCATTTATCACCGATCAGTACCGGAGCCCGATCACCGTCGAAAAAAGCTAAAGCCTTTTCAAAACGAGGAGCGATCACGATTTTTCCGCCAGAATCGCACCATCCCCACAAACCCTCTTCCGATTTTATTCGAAACCACTTTCCATCGCTCACCATCATGGCAAACTGAGGGTCAATAATGTATTCACCGTTTTTATCTATAACTCCCCACAATTTATCATTTTTTGCCAAAGCCACATTTTGTTCGGTAAAAGAGTGCACCTGATCATAGAGACATTCGATCACGGCTTCACCCTCTTTGTTGATAAACCCCCACTTTCCTTTCGCATCGCGAACTGCGGCCTTTCCCTGAGAGAAGGATTTTGCTTCGGAAAATAGCGGTTCTATAACCGTTTCGCCTTTTTTATCGACATATCCGTATCGACGCTTGCCATTTTCCCGAACCGAATAAAGCGCCAACTCTTCGTGATATGTTTCTACACTTTCTGCATCCCGAAGAGTAAATTTCAATTCGCCTTTTTTATTAATCGCACAAGGGGCTTCTCCGGGACGGACAACAAATGCCAGACCTTCACGAAAAATCGTAGCTTGTTTATAAACTGCCGGAAGGACAAATTCTCCGGAAGCATCAACAAAACCGATGCGCGCATCACGTCCGGCAGTCTGCACCCAAGCGACATCTTCACGAAAAAGCGAAACAGCAGGATATAATCCATTAAATTCGGTCTGGTCTTCTGTTGTTATATACAAACAACTGTCACCATACCAAACCGGAATAAGAGATATATTTTCGAGGCGTCCCGATCGGGAGTTACAAGAAGAGAACACCATTAATAATACGAAAACTGTACTCATGTAATATTTAACTTTGCGCAAAGTCATCTGTCTATATATTTTTTATTATGAACAACTACAAATTACAAATATAGTGAAAGGCGAGTGCAGTGGCAAAATGAAAACAAAATTTTCAAGTTTCGACGCTGCCGAGCCGCATCCTATATGCTGTAAATATACAAAGTTTTATTTTAAATCCAGATAGAAAAAATTTTTCTGCTACATTCGCTTCAAACGAGCTTTAAACTTTTCGACTTTATCATTCATTATCAATGCTTCGGGAAATTCGGTCTCTCTCAACAAATCATATAACCTGTCATAATTAGCAATATCGAAAGAGATATGTGCATCACTTCCGAGGATAACCGGTACTTCATATTTTTTACAAAGTCTCAGAATCTCCAAATTATTGCCATAAGCCGCTTTTTTATTGCGAACCGGATTTAACGAGCTGTTATTTATTTCGAGTAAAGTCCCGTATTCTTTCGACGCCAACACAATCGGTTCAAAGTCCAGAACGGCCGTTCCATCACCGGGATGACTGATAATATCGACATGCGGGTTACCGATAGCCCCGATCACGGCATCGGTATTCTGCATTATTGTCCCAGAAGAATAACAGAGAGAATGGATGCCGGCGATACATATATCCAAAAAAGGGAAATACTCTTCGGGGAAATCGATACTCCCTTTATAATCGATTATATTAGCTTCTACCCCCAACAAAAGCTCTACGCCATACATATTTCGGGGAACGACATGCAGATTACGAAAATAGATCATACTGCATGTTCCGGGGATACCCGGTGCATGTTCGGTTATACCCAACAGTTTCAACTGCTTCTCAGCAGCAGCTTTTGCCATCTCTTGCAAAGAGCTGAAAGCGTGCCCACTTGCAATGGTATGGGTGTGGACATCCAATAATACATTCATAAACAATGATATAAAAACAAAAAGGACATCTTAAAAAGATGCCTTTTAAAAATTTATCTCCAATCCGGATTATACTATCTTGATATTCGACTTGTCATAAGTTTCGATATGCCGGCTTCTCTTCTCTTCCAAGATTTCATCTACCGCAATCAAAATTCCCGTTTCTTCGACATTTCCGAATTCATCATTGATCGCTGTTCCGAACATCTTCATTGTCGGCGACAAGCTCATATAGGCATTTACCAACGGCGGGATATTGAATCCTAAAGATCTTACATACTGATTCAGTACCTTATAATCTTCTTTAAAATCATCGTTTTTAAACAACTCCGACATTTTTTTATAGTCCATATTCGTTTTTAACGGAGTTCTCGGCCATACCAAATGATCGGGATCAGGGAAGTGCTTATTCAAAAAATAGAGAATCATATTGCGTCCTTCGACCGAGAAGGTCGGATACATCGTCACCTTGCCGAAGAAATATTTAATTTGCGGATATTCGACTGTCAATGCGCCTAATCCGTCCCAAAGATTGTCCAAAGCAAACAATCCTTTAGAGCCCGAGCGTGTCGATTGATACTCCAACGTTACGAACGAACGCCCCAACTCCAGCGTATAAGGCATATACTCATTAATGAATTTAGGAGAAAAATCGAACATATGAGAAGTTGCAATTATCGGATGTCCGGCCTCATCATAACGGACATTTTCTCCCAATATAAAACGATAGCCTCCCAATATCTCTTCTGCATCAGGATTCCATACCAACAACTGTTGACAAGGCTCTTCCATCAAATCATATCGGTCGACATCGATTGCCTTACCCGTACCGCCTCCGGCATATCGAAAAGCGATTTCTCTCAACCGTCCTATTTCTTTCATTGTATTAGGTGCGTTAAAGCAATTAATGATATATATATCATTTCCACCTTTACGCGTATGACGAAGAAAGCGTTCCGAAGTAAGTTCAGCTTTAATTAAATCTTTATCTATGGGCGCTATAATTTCTTCCATAACATCGATGAATTTCTTATCATTTTTTTAATTCGTACACTTTATCTTTCACAAATTGAGCCCACTCAGAGAGTGATCTCGATTTATCAAAAGTTTGCCAAGGTATGGGTTTCCCGACATGGATTACGAATGTTTTATCTTTGCTTTTAAACATTTCACTCGGCAAATATATCATTTCTATATTAAATTTCAATCCCAGTTTTTTACGAATATAGGCAAAGCGGTAAAAAAAGGAAGAATTCAGTCCTTCGAAGTAGATCGGAATTACATCGCGCTGAAATTGTATCGTCTTCGATATGAAGGCTTTTTTCCATTCCAAATCACGTATTTCACCTTTCTGTAAACGGGAAACCAGCCCAGCCGGAAACACAAACATCTGATTGTCCGATTCGTATGCATTTTTCAGAATATCGGCAGCATCTTTGGCCTGGCGACCATGCTTATTTATCGGTAAGAATACAGGAGCCAACGGCGTCACATTCATCAACAAATCATTGACCTGAACCTTGATCTGCGAATGATATTTTTTCCCGAATACCGAGACTAAAGATACTCCGTCAAGGCCACCTAAGGGATGATTCGATGCAAATGTAAATCTACCTTCAGCAGGTATATTCTCTTCGCCTTCCAGTTTCACTTTTACATTCAAAACAGACAACAATGCATCGGCAAAATCAACGCCTTTACAATCGGCATATTCCCGCAAAATGGCATTCATCTGCTCTTGACAAATCGTTTTTTCCAGAAAACGATATACAAATCCGGGTATCTTTTTACCGAAATCCGGGGCTTTTTTCTTAATAACTTTCTCAATATCAAGCTGTATCGGTTCTTCTTTTTCCATTTTTATATCTAAAGGAACAAACAAAAGTAGTAATATTTCTTCAACTCTTCGGTGCATCTTGTTCTTTTTTTAATTTTACCCCTCATTTCTTAAAATTTTAATACCGGAAATCTTTTCATTTTCAAGAATGTAACCATTTAAACAAGAGGAGATATGAAGTCTCTTCGGGAAGCTACATTTTATTGAGAACTTTTGTCAAAAAAAATAAAGCTCCTATAAATATTTATTTATACCTTTATCGACCAAAAACGGGACTATATTTATCGGTTAATAAATTTATGCAAAATCCTGTATATCACATACCTGCATTACTTAATGAATGTATCGAAGGTTTAAATATCCATCCAGACGGGACCTATGTCGATGTCACATTCGGTGGCGGAGGACATTCTAAAGCGATATTGAGCCGTTTGAACGACAAAGGACATTTATACGGATTTGATCAAGACGCCGATGCCGAACAAAATATTTTACCGGACAATCGGTTTACGTTTGTCCGCAGTAATTTCCGTTTTCTAAAGAATTTCATGCATTATCATAATGTCGATGAAATCGACGGATTGCTGGCCGATTTAGGGGTATCGTTTCATCATTTCGACGATTCGGAGCGGGGGTTTTCGTTTCGTTTCAGCGGGAAATTGGATATGCGGATGAACAATCGGGCCGGAATCTCGGCAGCGGATGTACTGAACACATATGATGAAGAGAGACTGTCGGACCTGTTTTACCTTTATGGGGAATTGAAAGCATCACGAAAAATTGCGGCGGCCATTGTCCAACAAAGAGAGAAAAAAAGTCTGACGGATACTGAAAGTTTGTTGGAGATAATACAACCATTTATAAACAAGAAACAGGAAAAGAAGGAGTTAGCCCAATTATTCCAGGCATTACGCATCGAAGTAAACCACGAAATGGAGAGCCTTCGCAAAATGCTGGTGCAAGCGACAGATTTGTTGAAACCCGGAGGGCGTATTGTTATTTTGACTTATCACTCTCTTGAAGACAGACTGGTAAAAAACTTTTTCAAGACCGGGAACTTCGAAGGGAAAACCGAGAAAGATTTTTTCGGGAAAGTCTCTACACCTTTCAAAACGGTAAACAATAAAGTAATCGTGCCGTCTGACGAAGAGATTGCAAACAACCCAAGATCGAGAAGCGCAAAATTGCGCATTGCTGAGAAAATATAACATTTTTTAAAGGATTATCCATACGAATGGAAGAAGAAACAAAAACAGAAAAAAATCAACATATCCCGGAAAATAAAAAGGGCTTCCGCATCGGAGACCTTTTTCAGGGCCTTCATGTAAAAGATATTTTTTTGGGGCGCTTCATCTCCAACGACATTCTCATACGCCAATGGAAGCGTATTTTGGTAATTGTCATATTGCTTTTTGTCTATATCAGCAACCGATATTCTTGCCAACAAAAAATCGCCCAAATCGGAGAACTGAAAAGAGAGTTGGTCGATGTACGTTACGAAGCATTGACATTATCGTCGAAGTTGATGGGCAGCAGCCGACAATCGCAGGTAGAGAAATTAATTGAGTCGAAAGGGATAGATTTGCAAGAGTCAAAGCAACCCCCATTTAAACTTGTAAAGAAAAATCATGGCAACTGATAGAGGGAACATCATATTTCGATATATCGTCATTAGCTTATTTGTCGTATTCATTTGCTGTGCAATACTTTATAAGGTAGGGCGCACGGCTTTTGTCGACAGAGAGCATTGGCAAAAAAAGGCCGACTCTCTTAAGACCGAGAATATCACGATTCTTCCTGAACGGGGCAACATCTTGGCAGACGACGGACGTTTGATGGCAAGTACGGTTCCGCAATATTACCTGTATATAGATTTCAAAGCCGACGGTTTGAAACTGGATACCCTCAACAAATATATCGGTCCCTTAAGCAAAGCTCTTTCCGAGAAACTCGGAGACCGGACTCCCGAGGGATATAAAAACCATCTATTAAAGGGATACCGTTCTAAAAGCCGTCAATATCCGGTCTATCGGAAACGGGTTTCCTATACCGATCTGAAAGAGATAAAACAATTTCCATTTTTCAGGATGGGCCCCAACAAAAGTGGTTTTTATACGAGACAAATGGTGCGCCGGATAAAGCCTTTCGGATCTTTGGCTTCCCGAACAATCGGAGATATTTATGGAGAATATGACAAAGGCGGGAAAAACGGGATAGAACTGGCTTATGATTCGCTCTTGCGAGGAACGCCCGGACGCAGTACCAAACAAAAAATACGAGGCCGTTGGGTAAACATGACAGATATAGAACCGATCAACGGTGCGGATATTCGTACGACAATAGACATCAAAATACAAGATATTACCGAAAAAGCGCTTATCGAAAAATTAACGGAAATCGAAGCTGAATCGGGGACGGCCATTGTCATGGA
This sequence comes from uncultured Bacteroidales bacterium, assembly GCA_949297285.1. GTDB lineage: Bacteria > Bacteroidota > Bacteroidia > Bacteroidales > Coprobacteraceae > Coprobacter. Next base: position 12,761 of record CASFRL010000125.1, on the reverse strand, counting down.
AGTCGAGACGGGGGAGATAAAAGCCATTACCAATATCGGAAGGTTGTCGGACGGGACATACGCCGAAACCCGTAACCATGCGGTTGCCGACGAAGTAGAACCGGGATCGACATTTAAAACGGTCTCGATGATGGTGGCGTTAGATGCCGGAGTCGTGCATCCCGATGATACCGTAGATGTAGGGAACGGAATTTTCATGTATGCCGGGGCCCGCATGACCGACCACAATGCAAACAAAGGGGGATATCACCGCATCAGTGCGGCACAAACGATCTGGTACTCGTCGAATATAGGAATTGCAAAAATCATTTTAAAAGGGTTCGAAAAACGGCCTCAAGATTTTGTAGACCGATTGTATGCAATGGGATTGAACACTCCCGTACACTTGAATATTCCCGGAGAAGGACACCCGAAGATCAAGCATCCGATCAAAGACAAGAAATATTGGTCGAGGACGACTCTTCCATGGATGACTTTCGGATATGAGATACAAATTCCGCCCATATACACCTTGATGTTTTACAATGCCATTGCAAACGGAGGGAAAATGATCAAACCAATCTTTGTCAAAGAGATCAGTAAAGACGGAGTTGTCATAAAGACTGAAAAGACCGAAGTCGTAAATGCCCAGATCTGCCAACCCAAAACATTGGAACAAATAAATCAAATGCTGATCGATGTGGTACAAAAGGGAACGGCCGCTGCAGTAAAATCTGACTATGTGAAAATTGCGGGGAAAACCGGTACCGCCCAAATCGCACAAGGGGCTGCCGGATACCGGGGCAACGGGAAACAGCATCGAGTTTCGTTCTGCGGATATTTTCCGGCAGACGGAAAGCCCAAATATACTTGTATGGTTTTAGTCAGCAATCCTCACAAAGGTTACCCCTCCGGAGGAACCATGTCGGGAGCCGTTGTCAGAAGTATAGCCGAGCAACTTTACGCACAAGGATTATACCCATCGACTGTCGTACAGCAACCCGACACCCTTCATCCCCGTTCTCCCTATATTAAAAACGGGAATTTCGAGAAGCTCGCTTTGGCCTGCGACCTGCTGAAAATTCCATACGAAGATTATACTACAAATTGCTCTTGGGTAGAATCGTCGCATCGTGAAGGAAAGATTGTATTGAATGGCATAAAATCTAAGGAAGGAACCGTACCTTCGGTCAAAGGCATGGGAGCACGAGATGCCGTATATGTGCTCGAAAAAGCAGGATTCCATGTCTCCATGACAGGCAAAGGGAGAGTTGTAGAACAATCGATTCCGGCCGGAAGCCGTTTAGTAAAAGGAAACAGAATAGCCTTGACACTAAAATAGTGTCGGACAAAAAACATAACATAATATAATTATGAAATTAGAGTCGTTAATAAAATCGATCCCGGTAAAACAGATATCCGGGGATAAAAATAAGGAGATTCTCGGACTGGATTCCGATTCCAGAAATATACGTCAAAATTTTCTTTTTATCGCAGTACGGGGAACTGCCGTAGATGGGCATCAATTTATCGGTAAAGCGATAGAATCGGGAGCAACGGCTATTGTCTGCGAAGATATGCCGGAACCTATCGACCCGGCAATAACCTATGTCCAAGTAAGCGACAGCAAAGAGGCTTTGGGCATATTGGCATCTGAATGGTATGCAAACCCTTCCCGGCAATTGACATTAGTCGGAGTTACCGGGACCAATGGCAAAACGACTATTGCCACACTGTTATACGAAATGTTCAGACTATTCGGAGAAAAAGTGGGATTGCTCTCGACGGTGTGCAATTATGTAGATGATAAAGCTATTGCGGCAACACACACGACCCCGGATCCCATTACGTTGAACAAATTGCTACGAGAGATGGTCGATGCCGGATGCCGATACGCATTTATGGAAGTGAGTTCACACTCGGCAGACCAGAAAAGGATTGCGGGATTGGATTTTGACGGAGGCATTTTTACCAATCTCACACGGGATCATCTCGACTACCACAAAACGGTAGAGGCTTATCTGAAGGCAAAGAAATCATTTTTCGATCGCTTGCCCAAAAATGCTTTTGCGCTCACCAACCTGGACGATAAGTCAGGCATGGTCATGCTGCAAAATACCAAAGCAGAAAAACATACCTATTCCATAAAATCTCTGGCCGACTATAAAGGCCGCATCATAGAGAGCCGGTTGGACGGGACTACCCTCGAAATAAACGGGAAAGAGGTAGAGGTGCAATTTGTCGGGAAATTCAATGCATATAATTTACTGGCGGTATACGGTGCCACGTGTCTGTTGGGAGAAGATCCGGAAAAAGTATTGGTCAAGCTCAGTATGTTGATTCCCGTAGCCGGACGTTTCCAAACGATACATTCTCCGGAAAAGTACACCGTAATCATCGATTATGCCCATACGCCGGATGCACTCTCTAATGTACTCGGTTCGATACGTGAAGTCGTAGGCAAAAAAGGGAGAATCATCACAGTCGTAGGTGCAGGTGGAAACCGAGACAAAGGTAAACGTCCGATAATGGCACAAGAAGCGGTCAAAATCAGCGATCGCGTGATCTTGACATCCGATAATCCCCGTTTTGAAGAGCCGGAAGATATACTTTCGGACATGCGCGCCGGGCTTACGCCCCAACAGTTGCGACAAGTATTGTCGATTACCGACCGAAGAGAAGCGATAAAAACGGCTACCCAATTTGCCCAACCGGGCGATGTGATCCTTATCGCGGGGAAAGGACATGAAGACTATCAAGAGATTAAAGGTGTAAAATACCACTTCAACGACAAAGAAGAGGTAGAAAATCTATTTAAAGAAATAAATTAATCTACAAATCTTAGAAATTCGACAAACGATGCTTTACTACTTATTTCAATATCTCGATCAATTGGATTTCCCGGGTGCGGGGATGTTTAAATACATCTCTTTCAGATCGGGGCTTGCCTTGATTCTTTCTTTGTTCATCGCAACGATCATCGGGAAACGGATCATCGACAAACTGCAATATCTGCAAATCGGAGAAATTATAAGAGATCTCGGACTTGAAGGGCAAATGAGCAAGAAAGGGACTCCCACCATGGGAGGCATCATTATCATTATCGCCATTATCATTCCTTGTCTGTTGGTAGGAAAACTTGAAAATATCTACATGATATTGATGCTGGTGACAACGGTGTGGTTAGGATCGCTCGGATTTTTGGACGACTATATCAAAGTGTTCAAAAAAGATAAAGAGGGATTACACGGGAAATTCAAGATTATCGGTCAGGTAGGTCTGGGGCTTATCGTCGGACTGACTCTATACCTAAGCCCGAATGTCGTCATCCGGGAAAATGTCTCGATAAAAAATGCCAATAATCAAGAGGTGGTAGGATATATGCCTGAAAACATAAAATCTACGCAGACAACGATTCCTTTTCTTAAAAACAATAACTTCGATTATGCCGATCTGGTTTCGTTCATGGGAGAACATGCTCAGGCAGCGGGATGGATTATCTTCGTGTTGATAACCATTTTTATTGTTACGGCCGTTTCAAACGGGGCAAACTTAACAGACGGACTCGACGGTCTGGCAACGGGCAGTTCTGCAATTATCGGGGTTACACTGGGTATTCTGGCCTATTTGTCCGGACATATCACGTATGCCTCTTACCTGAACATCATGTATATCCCGGGCACAGAAGAGCTGGTGGTTTTTGCCAGTGCATTTATCGGGGCGACCATCGGATTCTTATGGTACAATGCATATCCGGCCCAAGTGTTTATGGGAGATACGGGAAGCCTTACTTTAGGAGGCATCATCGCCGTATTTGCCATCATCATACACAAGGAGTTGTTGATTCCTATCCTTTGCGGGATATTCCTTGTCGAAGAGTTGTCGGTAATGATACAGGTAGCATATTTCCGATTTACGAAACAAAAATATGGAGAAGGGCGACGTATATTTAAAATGACCCCGTTACACCACCATTTCCAAAAGCCCGGAAATGCCGGGATTATAGCCCTTATACAAAAGCCCTTGCGACCGGTACCCGAATCAAAGATCGTCGTTCGGTTTTGGATCATAGGAATTATACTTGCGGTGATTACCATAGTAACGTTGAAAATGCGATAGATACAATTTAATATATACATCAATGAATAAACGAATTGTAGTTTTAGGAGCCGGAGAGAGCGGAGCAGGTGCTGCGGTACTGGCTAAGGTAAAAGGGTTCGATGTTTTTGTCTCGGATATGTCCCAGATTAAAGAACCTTACAAAACATTGTTGAACAACTATAAGATAGATTGGGAAGATGGTCGGCACAGTATCGAAAAGATTCTCAATGCCGATGAGATAATCAAAAGTCCCGGAATACCCGATACAGCACCCGTCATTCAGGAAATAAAGAAGAAAGGCATTCCGATTGTATCAGAAATAGAGTTTGCAGGCCGATATACTCATGCAAAAATGATTTGTATTACCGGAAGTAACGGGAAGACAACAACAACTTTATTGACTTATCATATTCTGAAAAATGCGGGATTGAACGTGGGCCTTGCCGGAAATGTGGGCAAAAGCCTTGCGCTACAAGTAGCAACGGAAAATTACGATTATTATGTTATCGAACTGAGTAGTTTCCAACTCGACAACATGTATAAATTTAAAGCCGACATTGCCGTTTTGCTGAACATAACCCCCGACCATCTCGATCGATATGGGTATGATATGCAGAATTATATCAATGCGAAATTCCGAATCACTCAAAATCAAACCCCGGACGACGTATTTATCTATTGGAATGATGACCCGATCATTACCAAAGAGTTGAAATCGCACAATTTAAAAGCTCGGCTATACCCGTTCTCTGAGGAAAAAGAGGATGGCGTAAAGGCCTATACGCAAAACCATCAAATCATTATCGACGCACCCGACGATACCTTGACCATTACAGAAGATGATTTGGCATTACAGGGACGGCATAATTTATATAACTCAATGGCAGCAAGTATATCGGCAAAAGTCCTCGATATTAAAAAAGAGGATATTCGTGAAGGGCTCAAAGATTTTAAGGGAGTAGAACACCGCCTCGAAAAAGTAGCCCGGGTTCGGGGAGTAGAATTTATCAACGACTCGAAAGCCACGAATGTCAATTCTTGCTGGTATGCCCTTGAAAGTATGCGCACCAAAGTGGTTTTGATTCTCGGCGGAAAAGACAAAGGCAACGACTACTCTGAAATCGAAGATCTGGTAAAGGAAAAAGTCAATGCCATTATCTGTTTGGGAGTCGACAATACCAAACTGCACACATTCTTTGACGGGAAAGTTCCTCATATAGAAGATGCTTCGTCGATGAAAGAAGCGGTAGACAAGGCTTTTGCTTGTGCCAAAAAGGGAGAAACCGTGCTGTTATCTCCTTGTTGTGCCAGCTTCGACTTGTTCAAAAGCTACGAAGACCGCGGAACGCAATTCAAGGAATGCGTACACAATTTATAAACAAAACAAACCGATAGCCTCATGGATTCTGTAAAATCGTTATTGAAAGGAGATAAATATATCTGGGGAGTATATTTAATGCTGTGCATGATCTCTATCGTAGAAATGTATAGCGCTACCAGTACATTGACTTTCAAGATACAAGACTATTTGGCACCGACGATCCGGCACACGCTTATTCTTTTTTGCGGGACAATAGGAGTTATCATTATCCACAACATCCATTATAAATGGTTTAAGCTGATTCCGGTGGTATTATTGCCTTTATCTTTCGTATTGCTGGTTTATGCCATGTTTTTCGGAGATGAGGTAAACGGGGCGCAACGCTGGTTGACAATTTGCGGCATTCCATTACAACCTTCCGAGCTCGCAAAAATGGCCGTAGTCATTACCGTATCCTTTATTCTGGCCAAGAAGCAGGTGCCGGGAGGGGTACAGCCCGATACTTTTAAAACGATATTGATCATTGTCGGTATCTTTTGTATGCTGATTCTGCCCGAAAACTTTTCGACGTCGGCACTTTTGGGGCTGGTATGTTTTTGCTTGATGCTAATCGGACGCGTAGAGTTGCTGAAACTGTTTAAATTGGTAGCGATTATCATCGGGTTGGTCGTCATTCTATTTGCCATCAGCCCCTATATTCCCAAAGATACCCCTGTATTGGATCGTATTCCTACTTGGCGTGCCCGGATTCTTAATTTCACCAATGCCAACGATGTGCCGGAGTATGCCGTAAAAACGAACGACAAGAATTATCAGGTGCACCATGCCCGAATGGCAATCGCCAACGGAGGAGCAATAGGGACATTTCCCGGAAACAGCCGGGAACGCGATTTCCTTCCGCAAGCCTATTCGGACTTTATTTATGCCATTATCATTGAAGAAATGGGGGTAGTCGGCGGAATCGTAGTCATGGCGCTTTACCTGTCGCTCTTGATAAGGGCCGGTATGATTGCCAAAAAATGCACCCGGGCTTTCCCGGCATTTCTCATTATGGGAATCGCCATGATGATCGTCTTTCAAGCGATCGTCAACATGTCGGTTGCGTCGGGGCTCATCCCGGTAACCGGACAGCCCCTGCCCTTGATAAGCCGAGGCGGTACATCGACCATTATCACGTGTGCCTATTTTGGCATCATGCTAAGTATCAGTAGATATGCGACTCAAGACGCTATCAAAGAAGAAAAAGAATTGACCGGAGAAGAGACAGAAATACCGGAAGATATTTCTGCACCGAATCCTAATATGTTATAAATGTGAACCATATGGATAAAAAAATAAAAGTTCTTGTCAGCGGTGGAGGTACGGGAGGCCACATATTCCCGGCAGTTTCTATCGCCAATGCAGTCAAAGACAAATGTCCGGATGCAGATATTCTTTTTGTCGGAGCAGAAAACCGAATGGAAATGGAGAAAGTACCGGCAGCCGGTTATCCGATTATCGGGTTGCCGGTGAGCGGATTCGACCGCAGACATCTATTAAAAAACATCAAGGTTTTATTCCGGCTGTTCAAGAGTGTGAGACTGGCCAATAAAACCGTAAAATCTTTCGCTCCCGATATAGCCGTAGGCGTGGGAGGATATGCCAGCGGTCCTACGCTATGGGCCGCCGCGCAAAAGGGTATTCCCACATTGATACAAGAACAGAACTCTTACGCCGGCGTCACCAATAAGCTGCTGGCATCCAAAGCTGCCGCAATCTGTGTGGCTTATGAGAACATGGAGCGTTTCTTCCCGAAAGATCGTATCATTCTTACGGGAAACCCGGTCAGACAAGAGCTGCAAAACAACACGATAAGCCGTGAAGAAGCAATCCGATTCTTCGACCTCGACCCTTCGAAAAAAACCATTCTCGTCATCGGTGGCAGCCTCGGAGCACGCACGATAAACGACAGCATCGCCTCCGGAATCGAAAAAATTCCCCAAGAGATACAGTTGATCTGGCAAAGCGGAAAAGGATATGAGACACAGGCACAAAAGGTCTTGGCCGGAAAATCGTTGAAGAATATCAAACAGATGCCTTTCATCGCTCGCATGGATATGGCTTACAAGGCCGCCGACCTGGTAATATCGAGAGCCGGAGCAAGCTCTATCTCGGAGCTTTGCCTATTGGGGAAACCGGTCATATTGGTGCCTTCGCCCAATGTCGCCGAAGATCACCAGACCAAAAACGCCCAAGCCTTATCGACAAAGGGGGCTGCATTGTTGATAAAAGATTGCGATGCCCGCAACTTATTGGTAGATACTGCATTAAAAACAATACACGACGAAAGCGCATTAAAGGCCATGAGCGAGAACATCTCGAAAATGGCACAACGAGACTCTGCCGCACGCATTGCAGATATTATTTTTGAACTGGTCGATAAAAACAAAAAAAATGGAAAAATATAAATCGCTATATTTTATAGGGGCAGGAGGAATAGGCATGAGTGCCTTGATTCGCTATTTTTTGGCAAAAGGTTATCCGGTTGCCGGATATGACAAGACCCCCTCTCCACTCACGCAGGAACTTATAAATGAAGGGGCACAGATCATATATGATGAAAATCCCGAACTGATTCCATCGGACTTCAGAGACCCTGCCAATACGTTGGTTGTATATACTCCGGCCATTCCTGCTACCCATGCCGGTCTGGTATGGTTCAACGAAAAAGGATTCGAAATCATAAAACGTGCCCGATTGCTCGGATTGATTACCCGTACGAGCAAAGGACTCTGTTTTGCCGGCACACACGGGAAAACGACAACATCCAGCATGGCGGCACACATATTGGCACAATCGCCGATAGGCTGCAATGCCTTTCTCGGCGGGATATTGAAAAACTACAACAGCAATCTGATACTCTCGGATCATAGCGACCTGACCGTTATCGAAGCCGATGAGTATGACCGCTCTTTTCACCAGTTAAGCCCTTATATGGCTGTAATAACAGCGACCGATCCCGACCATCTGGACATTTACGGTAATGAAGAGGCTTACCTCGAAAGTTTCCGATATTTCACGACATTGATACGTCCGGGAGGAACTCTTGTGATAAAAAAAGGGCTGAAAGTTCATCCCGATGTGCAAAACGGCGTAACGATTTACCGGTATTCCATGAATGACGGAGGCGATTTTTATGCCCAAAATATCCGAATCGGGAACGGTCAAATCATTTTCGATTTTGTCACGCCGAAAGAGATCATTGCAGATGTGGAACTCGGCGTCCCTGTAAAAATAAATATCGAAAACAGTGTTGCAGCGATGGCAATCGCTTGGCTGAACGGTGTATCGGCTACGGATATAAAAAACGCCATCGCATCGTTTCAAGGAGCAAAACGGCGTTTCGATTTCTGGATAAAACGCGACGATCTGGTCATGATCGACGACTACGCTCATCATCCCGATGAGATAAAGGCCAGCATATCCTCTGTCAAAGAACTTTATCCCGGGAAAAAGGTCAGTGTCATTTTCCAACCGCACCTTTATTCACGTACCCGAGATTTTGCAACCCAATTTGCAGAAGCATTGTCTTTAGCCGATGAATTGATCTTACTGGATATTTATCCGGCACGGGAAGAACCTATTCCCGGTGTCACCTCAAAAATAATTTTCGACAAGATAACTTGTGCCAATAAAGAACTTTGCCACAAAGAGATGTTGTTAGAAACAATAAAACAACGTAACTTTGAGGTTTTAATTACATTAGGGGCCGGAGATATAGACCGAATGCTTCCTGATATACGAGACACGTTAAATGCCCGATGAAAAAGTTTTTTAAATATATACTTGTTTCATTGCTGCCGGCATACTTGATCGCCAGCCTTATCCTCTATTCATCGACACACGACGAACAGAGGTGCATCCGCATGGAGATCGCCTTGCTCGACAGTGCCAATACCCATTTTACGTCAGCACAAGAAATCAGGAAACAGATTCTGAATGAGGGTATCGACCCTACCGGAAAACCATTGGGAAGTATCAATACCGAAAAAATGGAAAAGATACTCAAAAAAAATCAACTAATAGCCCGTGCCGAATGTTATAAATCTCCATCGGGGATCATCCATGTAGATATAAAGCAACGGGTACCGATCATGCGCGTTATTAGCGGGTTCGAATCATATTACCTCGATGAGAATGGAGATATTATGCCTACGACATCCTCGTTCTCGGCATATTTGCCTTTAGCAACAGGGCACATCTCCCACGCTTACGCCGTATCGCAATTATATCCGATGGCGGTCTATCTGAAAAACGCTCCCTTTTGGGACGCACAGATCGAACAAATTTACGTTACAGAGAATAACGAAATAGAATTAATTCCTCGTATCGGAGATAACTTGATACTTTTAGGAAAAATTGATAACTTTGAACAAAAACTCGAGAATCTGCAATGTTTATACGAACAAGCACTTTCTAAAGTAGGATGGAACAAATATGACACAATCAACCTGAAATACAACAATCAGGTGATTTGTTCAAGAAGAGACTAAACCAATCGTTATGGAAGCAGGGAAATACATAGTAGCGATAGAACTTGGAACATCAAAGATCGTCGGAATCGTCGGAGTCAAAAGTGATGACGGACGATTGAATATTTTAGCTACGGAGAAAGAAGACTCCGCCGGCTGTATAAAACGTGGATGCATTTTCAATGTCGAAGACACCGCCTCCAAGATACAGAAAATCATCAAAAAACTGGAGAACAGACTTTCGCTCAAGATATCGAAAGTATATGTCGGTGTCGGCGGACAATCGGTTCACTCCATCAGCCATTCCGTTTTCCGGCAATTAGCAGAGGACACGCAAATTACCGATATGATTATCAACTCCCTGCATGCCGAAAGCCGAAGTTTTCCGGTATCCAATGCAGAAATCATGGATATTGTCCCCAATGAATACACAATCGACAATCATCTGGAGACCCAACCCAAAGGAACTTATGCATCGGAAATAGAGGCACACCTGCAATTGATCGTAGGACGTCCGTCGATAAAGAAAAATATTAACCGTTGTATCGTCGAACGGTTGAAATTGCCGATTGCCGGATATATCATGTCGGTACATGCCGATGCGGCAGCTTTATTAGATGATGAAGAAAAGAGTCTGGGGTGTGCCCTCATCAATTTCGGGGCAGGAACGACCACCCTCTCTATTTACAAAGACAATTTCCTAAGATATGTTGTGACCATTCCTTTCGGCGGACGGAATATTACACAAGACATCAGCAGCCTGAATATCCTGACTTCTGAGGCTGAACGTCTGAAACTGGCATTCGGATGTGCTATCAACAATGGAGAAGAGCCTAAAGGTATCGGCATCGAAGGTATCGACTCATCGAAAATCAATTATCAGGAACTTTGCCGCGTGACAGAAGCCCGCATCGAAGAGATCGTGGCCAATATTGTCGAACAGATCAAAGAATCGGGATATAAAGACCAACTCTCGGCCGGTATTATACTTACCGGTGGCGCATCATTGTTGAAAGAATTGCCCGAACTTCTCGCCCGCGAAACGAAAATGTCCGTACAACGGGGGAACTTACAAAAAGGTATCACATTCTCAGGTCACCAGGAAGGAGGCTTGACCGCCTACTCACAATCGATCGGATTGCTGTTGCTGGGAGAAGAAAACTGCGTGGAAAAACCGGTAATCCAACAAGAAGAACCGATCGTAGAAGAACAGGAAAAGATCGAGGACAAAAAAATATCGGACGAAAAGAAAAAGAAAGAGAAGGAGAAAGAAAAAGATAAGAAACCGAAAAAATCCTGGAATATTTTCGGCGCTATCGAAAAAATGACCGATAAGGTTATCAGCTCTACCGAGAACTTTTTAACCGATGAGGAAGATGAAAATCCTCCTCGCAAAAAAAATTAATGCGAAAGAATAACCTCTAAACCATTTCATGAAAACAAAATCATAAAGGGCTATGGATGAAATGATCGATATCAATAATACACTCCCTTTCGAAGGAGGAAACCCTTCCCCTTCGATCATTAAGGTGATCGGAGTCGGCGGTGGAGGCGGTAATGCCGTAAACCATATGTACAAAACCGGTATTGAGGATGTAACATTCGTCCTTTGCAATACCGACCGACAGGCTTTAGCCAATTCGGACATTCCCCGAAAATTACAAATCGGGAAAGGCCGGGGTGCCGGATTAGGTGCCGGAGGCATTCCGCCTAAAGGAAGAGAAGCTGCCGAAGAGAGTATCGAAGAAATCACCGAACTGTTTAACGACGGAACCCAAATGGCTTTTATTACGGCCGGGATGGGTGGCGGTACAGGAACCGGAGCTGCGCCCGTGGTAGCCAAAATCGCTAAAAACATGGGGATTCTTACTGTCGGCATCGTAACAATTCCGTTTATCTTTGAGGGACGGAAAAAGATACAACAGGCATGGATCGGTGTAGAAGAGATGCGGAAAAATGTCGATGCCCTGCTTGTTATCAATAATGAACGCCTTCGCGAGATTTATCCGGACCTGAACTTCATGAATGCGTTTGCCAAAGCGGACGACACTTTGACTATCGCAGCAAAAAGTATCGCAGAGATCATCACGATCGAAGGCCGCATAAACCTCGATTTTGCCGATGTGAAAACGACCCTGAAAAACGGTGGCGTGGCAATCATGAGCAGCGGATACGGCAAAGGTGAGAAACGGGTAACCAAAGCGATCGAAGATGCACTGAACTCTCCGCTGTTGAACGACGATAACGTATTCGACGCCAAACGGGTATTGTTTAACCTCTACTTCAGCCCGGACGAACAAGAACAGGTGAAAATGGAAGAGATGAACGAAGTGAACGAGTTCATGTCTAAATTCAATGACGATGTCGAGGTTATCTGGGGGGCTGCATTCGACAACTCCCTCAAGGATACGATGAAAATCACGATTCTGGCTACCGGATTCGGATCGAATGCACTACCCGACCGCACGTCACATGTCGAATCCGAAAATCCTTGGGAGATTCCGGCAGAGGAACATTCGGAAGAAAAAGAGAGTCAAGATCAGGACAATAAAGAAAACATCATAGAACAGATCTACGGACAAAAAGCGGCCGACGAAATGAAACGAACCAAAGCCCGTGCTTTGTTCGCAATCTTGTCGATCGACCAAATGGATAATGATGCGATACTGGAAATGATCGATAAATCTCCGACTTATAACAGGACTTCGCAATTCAAGTCACAACTGGAAAAAATCATGGAGAACAAACCGGATGGACAATCGGAAACGGTAAATCCGGCACAAACGATAGAAAAAGAGAACAATCAGAACGGAAGAATTTTATTTTAAACCGAATTGAATTTTAAAATA
>CASFRL010000124.1 GCA_949297285.1 uncultured Bacteroidales bacterium | reverse complement strand
AATAAAGAACTTTGCCACAAAGAGATGTTGTTAGAAACAATAAAACAACGTAACTTTGAGGTTTTAATTACATTAGGGGCCGGAGATATAGACCGAATGCTTCCTGATATAAGAGACACGTTAAATGCCCTATGAAAAAGTTTTTTAAATATATACTTGTTTCATTGCTGCCGGCATACTTGATCACCAGCCTTATCCTCTATTCATCGACACACGACGAACAGAGGTGCATCCGCATGGAGATCGCCTTGCTCGACAGTACCAATACCCATTTTACGTCAGCACAAGAAATCAGGAAACAGATTCTGAATGAGAGTATCGACCCTACCGGAAAACCATTGGGAAGTATCAATACCGAAAAAATGGAAAAGATACTCAAAAAAAATCAACTAATAGCCCGTGCCGAATGTTATAAATCTCCATCGGGGATTATTCGCATAGACATAGAACAGCGTGTACCGATTATGCGGATTATCAGCGGATTTGAATCGTATTACATCGATGAAAACGGAGATATTATGCCGACAACATCTTCGTTTACAGCATATTTGCCTTTAGCAACAGGATATATCACCCATTCCTACGCAAAATCGCAACTATATCCGATGGCCGTCTATCTGAAAAATAACCCGTTCTGGGATGCCCAGATCGAGCAAATATATGTTACGGAAAACAACGAGATAGAATTAATTCCTCGTATTGGGGATAACTTGATACTTTTGGGAAAAATTGATAACTTTGAACAGAAACTCGAGAATCTGCAATGTTTATACGAACAAGCACTTTCCAAAGTAGGATGGAACAAATATGACACAATCAACCTGAAATATAACAATCAGGTGATTTGTTCAAAAAGAGATAAATAAACCGTTATGGAAGCAGGGAAATACATAGTAGCAATAGAACTTGGGACATCAAAAATAGTCGGGATTGTCGGAGTTAAAAACGAAGACGGCAGATTAAATATTCTGGCTACGGAGAAAGAAGACTCCGCCGGCTGTATAAAGCGAGGATGTATCTTCAACGTCGAAGATACCGCCTCTAAAATACAGAAAATCATCAAAAAACTCGAAAACAGGCTTTCTCTCAAGATCACAAAAGTATATGTCGGTGTCGGCGGGCAATCGGTGCACTCGATCAGTCATTCCGTTTTCCGGCAATTGGCAGAGGATACTCCTATTACCGATATGATCATCAACTCCCTGCATGCCGAGAGCCGGAGTTTCCCGGTCGCCAATGCAGAAATTATGGACGTCATTCCCAACGAATATACAATCGACAATCATTTGGAAACTCAACCTAAAGGCACTTATGCCTCAGAAATCGAAGCCCATTTACAACTTGTAGTAGGACGTCCGTCTATAAAGAAAAATATAAACCGTTGCATCGTCGAACGGCTGAAACTTCCCATAGCCGGCTATATAATGTCGGTGCATGCAGATGCCGCCGCCTTATTAGACGATGAAGAAAAGAGTCTGGGGTGCGCCTTGATCAATTTCGGAGCAGGAACAACCACACTATCCATCTATAAAGACAATTTTCTGAGATATGTAGTGACGATTCCATTCGGCGGACGCAATATTACACAAGATATCAGCAGCCTGAATATTCTGATGTCGGAAGCCGAACGACTGAAATTGGCCTTCGGGTGCGCCATCAACAATGGAGAAGAACCCAAAGGTATCGGAATAGAAGGTATTGATTCTTCTAAAATCAATTATCAAGAATTATGCCGTGTAACAGAAGCCCGTATTGAGGAAATCGTTGCCAATATTGTCGAACAGATCAAAGAATCGGGATATAAAGACCAGTTATCGGCAGGTATCATTTTAACCGGTGGTGCATCGCTACTGAAAGAACTGCCCGAACTTCTTGCCCGAGAAACAAAAATGTCGGTACAACGGGGTAATCTTCAAAAAGGAATTACATTCTCTGGACATCAAGAAGGTGGTTTGACGGCTTATTCACAAGCGATAGGATTGCTTTTATTAGGTGAAGAGAATTGTGTAGAGAAAAAACCTATCACCCCAAAAACAGAACCGACTGTAGAAGAACCGGAGAAGCCCGAAAATAAAGAAATCTCAGACGAAAAGAAAAAGAAAGAACATGAGAAAAAACCGAAAAAATCATGGAATATTTTCGGGGCTATTGAAAAAATGACCGATAAAGTCATCAGTTCTACTGAAAACTTTTTAACAGATGAGGAAGATGCAAACCCTCCTCGAAAAAAAAATTAATACGGAGTATTGATCTCTGACCATTCATGAAATTAAAATCACAACGGCTATGGATGAAACTATCGACATAAATAATACACTTCCCTTTGAGGGAGGAAATTCTTCTCCTTCGATCATTAAAGTGATCGGAGTCGGCGGTGGTGGTGGTAACGCTGTAATCCACATGTACAAAACCGGAATAGAGGATGTTACGTTTGTTCTTTGCAATACTGATGAACAAGCATTAAAGAATTCGGATATTCCTCGAAAACTACAACTCGGAGATGGATTAGGTGCAGGAGGTGACCCTATTAAAGGAAGAGATGAGGCAAAAAAAAGTATAGATGAAATTACCGAACTGTTCAATGACGGAACTCAAATGACCTTTATTACGGCCGGAATGGGCGGAGGGACAGGAACAGGTGCAGCTCCGATCGTAGCCAAAGTCGCCAAAGATTTGGGTATTCTTACCGTCGGAATCGTAACGATTCCGTTCATTTTCGAAGGTCAAAAAAAAATACAGCAGGCATGGGCAGGTGTCGAAGAAATGCGGAAAAACGTAGACTCTCTACTCGTAATCAACAACGAACGACTTCGGGAAATTTATCCGAACTTGAACTTTCTGAATGCCTTTGCCAAAGCCGATGATACATTGACTATAGCAGCAAAAAGTATCGCAGAAATCATTACAATAAAAGGACGTATAAATCTCGACTTCGCCGATGTGAAGAACACATTGAAAAATGGAGGTGTATCTATTATGAGCAGCGGATACGGTAAAGGAGAGAAGCGTGTAACCAAAGCGATCGAAGATGCATTGAACTCTCCTCTTCTAAACGATGACAATGTATTCGATGCTAAACGGGTATTGTTCAACCTTTATTTCAGCCCTGAAGAACAAGATCAGGTAAAAATGGAAGAGATGAACGAAGTAAACGAGTTCATGTCTAAATTTAACGATGATGTCGAAGTCATCTGGGGTGCGGCATTCGACAATTCCCTCAAGGATACGATGAAAATTACGATTCTGGCAACAGGATTCGGATCAAGTGCATTACCCGGCCGACCGCAATACGCAGAGATAGAAAATCCTTGGGAGATTCCTTCGGATGAACATCCGGAAGAAAAAAACGAACAGATACCGAATAATAAAGAAAATATTATAGAACAAATCTACGGGCAAAAGGCTGCCGATGAGATGAAACGTACCAAAGCCCGGGCTTTATTCGCCATCTTGTCGATAGACCAAATGAACAACGACACGATATTGGAAATGATCGATAAATCCCCGACTTATAACAGGACTTCACAATTCAAGTCACAACTGGAAAAAATCATGGAGAACAAACCGGATGGACAATCGGAAACGGTAAATCCGGCACAAACGATAGAAAAAGAGAACAATCAGAACGGAAGAATTTTATTTTAAACCGAATTGAATTTTAAAATA